>CAZGYZ010000041.1:0-11627 GCA_964530675.1 uncultured Nitrospira sp.
CGACCCGCTCATCTTTGACAACCTGAAATACATCGCCGGCGGACGGCACACCAGGGAGCCCAGCCACTTCTACCGGGATAGACGGACCGGCCTCTTGCACCTTTGCTCCGGTATGCGTAATCAACGCGCGAACTTTCCCGCTCACAATTCCGACGACGAACACGTCACCGACGCGAAGCGTCCCGCTCTGAACCAGCACCGTCGCCACCGGACCACGCCCTCGCTCCAGCTTGGCTTCCACTACAACGCCCTTCGCCAACCGATGCGGATCAGCCTTAAGTTCGAGCACTTCGGATTGCAGAAGAATCATTTCCAACAAGGTGTCCAGACCGGTCTTCTCTTTGGCCGAGACCTCCACCATAATCGTGTCACCGCCCCAGGACTCGGAGATGAGTCCATGTTCAGACAATGCATTCTTCACACGATCGGAATTGGCGCCGGGCTTGTCGATCTTGTTGATAGCCACAATCATCGGAACGGACGCGGCTCTGGCGTGATTGATCGCTTCGATCGTTTGCGGCATCACTCCATCGTCTGCGGCTACAACCAGAATGACGATGTCGGTAATCTTGGCGCCACGGCCCCGCATGGCGGTGAAGGCTTCGTGGCCCGGCGTGTCTAGGAACGTCACCTGTTTCCCGCGGACCGCGACCGTGTAGGCGCCGATATGCTGCGTAATCCCACCGGCCTCGCCTTCCGCCACCTTCGTTTGCCTGATGGCATCGAGCAGCGAGGTCTTGCCGTGATCGACATGGCCCATGATCGTGACCACCGGCGGCCGAGGCTCAAGCTGGAGATCTTCCTCCGTCTGCACGACGGACTCCAACAACTCTTCTCCGACCTTCTCCGTCGAGAGATCGATCTTGATCCCGTTCTCTTCCGCAATGATCACAGCTGCATCAATATTCATGGTCTGATTGAACGTGAGCATCTGGCCCATATCCATCAGCTTGCGCATGATGTCGGCCGGGCGCTGTCCGATCAGCTCGGCAAATTCCTTTACCGTCATGCCGGGCGTCAGCTTGAAGCTCTTCCTCCGAGGCTTGGTCACTTCCCCCGGTGTGCTGTGATGCACATGCTTGCTGCGATCGTCTCGGCGCTGCTGCGCCGGGATGGCACGCAGATCCTGCCAGCGAGCCGCATCTTCACGGAGCCGAAGCTCTTCTTCTTCCCTTGTACGGCCCGGCTTACGAGCTTTCTTCCCCTTCTCTTTCAGACCCTCGGCTTGCATCTCTTCAAGAGAAAGGGTCTTCTTTTTTCCTGTGATCACATCGATACTTGACACAACGGCAGGCTTGACGGGAGTCGCGGGAACCGGAGCGGTCACAGCTCCTATTATCAGATTGGGCTGACCGGGCGTCGCCGTCTGATCAACAGGCGCAACGGTTGCAGTCTCGGCTTGCAGAAACGCCGCCGGTGGAGGGCTGCTCACGAGGGTATCGATGAGCGCTCCGCTTACGCTTGCCGATTCAACTGCGGGCAGAGATACGGCCTCTTCCGCCGGAACGTCATCGGCTCTCTTACGCTTGATCAGAATACGGCGCTTATCGGACTTGGGAGACGCGTCCGCTACCGGAATCGCCTGGGCCGACCCGGCCTTGGCTCCCGTTGCATGACCGGAAACCATACTGGCCTTACCCCGCTCTGCAGAACCTGCACCGGCCTCTGCCGCCTTGCCGGTCGTTGTGGTGGAACCTTTGAGTTTCGGGCCGAGCTTCTCCAACGCCTTCTGCACCACGTCATCTTCCAACGCGCTGCTATGCGATGAGACCGCGATGCCCATCCGCTTCAATTCCGGAATGAGATCACGGTTTTCCATCCCGAGTTGCTTAGCCAATTCATACACGCGCATGAGGATATGACACCTGCTCCGCTTGATCCGGTTTATTGAGCATCCGACTCCGATTCTGCCCGAGCCTTTAATTCCTGCTCTCGGGCTTCCTCTTGCTGATGCAGCGCTTCGGTTTCCTCCGCCAACGCCGCCTTGATTTCTTTATCCCGTTCGGCCTTTTCCTTTTCGTATTCCGTCGCGCTGATGATGTCGATCTTCCAGCCGGTCAGACGAGCGGCCAACCGCACATTTTGTCCATTCTTTCCAATCGCTAGCGACAACTGGGAATCTGCGACGACAACCAACGCCGACTTCTTTTCCTCATCGACGCCGACCTTCTCGATACTTGCGGGATTCAACGCCTCGGCGATGAAGACGCGTGGGTCGGAGGTCCAGGTAATGATGTCGATTTTCTCTCCACGCAGCTCGCGGACCACCGCTTGAACCCGCGATCCCTTGATCCCCACACAGGCCCCGACCGGATCAACCGCCTTCTCGCGAGAGGTCACAGCAATTTTGGTCCGATCACCAGGCTCCCGCACGATGGACTTGATCTCAACGATCTTTTCAAGCACCTCAGGCACTTCCAACTCGAAGAGTTTCGCGACAAATTGAGGATGGCTCCGCGTCAAGATGACCTGGACATCCTTCGGAGTCCTGCGCACTTCCAAAAGCATGGCCTTCACCCGATCGCCACCGCGATAGGTTTCCCGCGGAATCTGCTCCTGAATCGGCAGTACCGCCTCGGTCTTGCCGAGATCCACCAAGTAATTCCGGCGCTCTACCCCGAGAATGATGCCGTTGACCAGATCCCCTTGCCGCGTGGAGTATTCTTTTTGAACCGCCTCCCATTCAGCCTCCCGGACCTTCTGGAAGATGACCTGCTTCGCGGTTTGCGCAGCGATCCGCCCCAAATCACTCATCTCGATGACGGACCCGATCTCATCGCCGACCTCTGCTTCGTCGTCGAACTGGCGGGCCTCCTGAAGAGAGACTTCGGTTTTTGGATTGATGACCGCATCGACGATAATTTTCTTCGACACGACCGAGATCTCACCGGTCTTGGAGTCGATCTCGACTTGAATATTCTCAGCCTGCCCAAAACGTTTCTTGGCAGCCATTTGAAGGGCAGCTTCGATCGCCCCGATCACGCGGCTCTTGTCGATGCCCTTTTGACGACCAAGTTCATCGATGACTGAAATCAACTCTCGATTCATAGCTCACTCTCCGGTGACTGCCTTGCAGGCACATTCCGAAATGCAGCGGTACGCTTATATACCGCGGTGATCGACTCCGTACAGACTAAAATGTGACGACGCGACGCGCTTCGGCAATCGAGTCAAACTCAAGGACGACATCCCGCTCAACACGCCGATCATTCACCTCGATCGTAACTCCCTGTTCACTCACGTCTGTCAACCGCCCGGCCAGACGCCACTGTCCGTCGATCGGCTGCCTGAGCTTCACGCTCACTTGCTTCCCCACTGCCCGGCGATAATCCTGAATCCGTTTGAAGGCCCGATCCAGACCCGGCGAGGAGACTTCCAGCGTATAGGTATGGGGAAAGGGGTCAGCCACATCCAAGGCTGGACCGATCGCGAGATGTGCACGCCCGCAATCTTCTACCGTGACACCGCCCGCCTTATCGATATACACACGAACGACTGATCGCGCACCTTGCCCCACAGACACGATATCGACCAATTCCAAGCCCAATGCCCACAGGATGGGCGACACCACCTCGCTGATGCGATCAACGACTGGTCGGGAGTCCTTCACCGACGCCCCTCACCCCATTCTTTGGATAGCCCATTCAAGAGATCAAACAAAAAAGTGGGCCTGAGCCCACTTCCAGCCGGGGACAATAGCACGCTACCTATGACAAAGCAAGGGGGCTATCCGACCCGACTCGTAAAGCGTGCGGCGAGTCGTTGAGCGATCGGGCCAGGGCGTCCATCTCCAATGACTTTCCCATCTACACGAATGACGGCCAAGACCTCGACCGTGGTCCCTGTGAGAAACACTTCATCAGCCTCATAGATGTCCGCCTGAGAGACAAAGCGTTCCTGGACCGGCAGGCCCTCGCTCCGGGCCAAATCCAACACCACAGTCCGCGTGATCCCGGATAGAATGCGCGGCCCTTGGGGAGCTGTCACCACTGTTCCCCCCTGGACCACCATTACGTTGCTGACCGCCCCTTCAGTGACCAATCCTTCATTGACTAAAATGGCCTCGAAGACCTGGGCCTGCTTTACTTGTTGTCGTGCCAGCACGTTGGCCAACAGATTCACGCTCTTAATGTCGCAGCGCCCCCACCGGATATCCTCGGTCGTTATGGCTTCCACACCAGCCGCCTGTACCGACCGGTCGAGTGGGTGGAACTCACGAACCGTCATGACGACCGTGGGCGTCGCGTCATCCGAGTAGGCGTGATCACGGGGAGCGACCCCCCTGGTGATCTGAACATAGATTTTTGTTTCAGGATAGGCAGCCCGCCTGATTCCTTCCAGAATATGGTGAGTCCAGTCATCGTGGGAATAGGGCTGCTTCAGGTCAAGCGCCGTAGCGCTACGATCCAGCCGAGTCAGATGGGCTTCGAGCTCGAACGGGCGCCCTTTGTATGTGCGGATCACTTCGTAGACGCCGTCGCCAAACTGAAAGCCTCGATCTTCGATCGAGACTTTCGCCTCGGCCATCGGCACGAACGTTCCATTGATGAAGGCCACATTCGGCACGATTATGCACTGCTCCGAGGCGATGAATCCGAGGCTGTCACGTCAAAAACTCGCCGATCTTCGGCCGTGAATTTCCACCCCATGCGTTTCTCAAACAGCACCCGATGGGTTCCCGGCCTAACCGCTTTAAACTCGAACGTCCGCTGCCCATTATCCACCGCATTATTCCCGGCAATGCGAAGATAGTCGTCGGCCAGCAACTGAAGCCCTGTGGGATCATACGTCGGAACCCAGAGTTCCCCTCGCGTCCTGTCTTCCCAGAGATGAATCTGGATGGGGTGCTCAAGAGTTGCCTCAATGACCTTAGCCCCATCCAAGCGTGTCGCATCATTATGGTCGTGACCAGATATCATACTCATCGTCCTTACTTGGCCTGATCATGCTAGGGTTTTCGCCGAGGCCCGACAAAAATCTCCGCTCCTTCCACCAGCACATCATAACTCCCCACGCAATAGCCACCGCCGTCTGTCCCCTGCCCGTTCCGAACGTCGAATGCCAGATCGTGCCACGGACAGGCTACGACAAAACCCTTCACGCGCCCTTCACCCAAAGGACCGCCTTCATGAGGACAAAGATTATGAATCGCGAAATACGTTCCCCCGATATTGAAGAGCGCAATCTCCCGATTGTTCACCATGACGACTTTTGATTTTCCAGGCGGCAGCTCGTCGACTAGACCGACGGATTGAAACCCCTCTCGCATGCGATACCGACCCCTCTCTTCATGCTGTTCACCAGATCGCCCTCGTGCGTTACATCCGAAGCGTATACTTCAACTCCAACCCTATCGTAATTCCTTCCTGCTTGATGAAACCCGCTTCCGTTTGAATCACGTAGCGCACCGCTTCAGGAGAAGAACTATACTTAGGGCAGTCATCTTCCAGGCAAGGAGCAACATTTTCCTTCAACCCAACAATATGATGACTTTCATCAACCCATATCATGTCCACCGGGAACCGGTACTCCTTCGTCCAGATATGGTTCTGGCCGGTCGACTCGAAGATATAAAGCATTCCACTATTTGCAGGCAATGCCTCCCGAAAGGCTAGACCGACGAGCAGCTTCTCCGGCGTATCCGCCACTTCTGTCTCGATCTCACGTCCGTTCGGAAAGGAGACGATAATGATGGTCTCCTCTTTTCGCTCGATGAGAAAGTACGAAGCGCTCATCAGAAAAATCGCCATGAGGGCGAGCGTAACGATACGCTTCTTTTTCTGCCCTCGATCGCTTGCAGGCAAGGAGGCCATAAACATTCCTCATCACAACTCATCACGATTATCTGGGCCCAAAGGCCCATTAATACAGGGAATCTGGGCCTTCTGGACAAGTGCCGTTCTGTTGACTTGGAAAAGAGCGGCGGACTAGAATGGCGGTCATATCGCGGCACGCATAATGGTCGCGACGGGGTAGACTTGTCAACCGTGTGTGTCTCTATTGTAGTGAGAAGGAGGCGAGGGTCATGGCGTTGCTGATTACCGATGAATGTATTTCCTGTGGAGCCTGCCTGCCCGAATGTCCGAACGAGGCGATTTTTGAAACTCGCAGCGACGCGGAAACGAAGGGCAATCATGTGGGTGATGGCCAGGGAGTCGGCGATAGTATTTATGTGATTACGCACGACCGCTGCACCGAGTGCGTCGGGCACTTCGACGAACCACAGTGCGCTGCCGTCTGTCCGGTCGATAATTGCTGCATTGCCGATCCGGCGTATCCGGAAACGACGGAGGTTCTGCTTGATAAGGCAAGGACGCTCAATCCCGATAAGGCGATCGATGCCGCAAAAATCTGGAGCGGCGTGCGTAATTAGTTATCACTCATCGTTCAACTTCGAAGGCCCTGCTTTTCGCGAGAAAAGCAGGGCCTTCTTGTTTGTGCGTAGTCTATCTGGTTCATCTGGTCGGTCTGGTTCAATCAAATAAACGAGACAAACCACATAACAGCCTTACAGCCTTTTTCCGCTGGCGGACTTTTTCAGCATCCTGCTAAAAAAAATCACCGCCCCCTCCGCGCTATAGCGAAGAGAGCGGTGATCACTCACATCTATGACAATGATTACTTGATCATCAGAATCTTACCGCCGACATGTCCCGGATGCAGGTGGCAGCGATAGGTCAGCGTATTCCCCTGAGTGGCGTAGAACATGTCGCTGGTCGGAATCCCAATGTACTTGGTTTCACCCGGCTTCAACACCACTTGGGCCTTCATGACGGTCGGAGCCCCGGAGTTTGTCGCGTCGGTCATCTCAAATCCATGATCGGCAGTAGATTTGTTCGTCACCTTGAGCAGGACGGGACGACCAGGCCGAACTTTGAAATCGATGATGGTCACAGGCGGATACCATGTCTTCATGTCCCCAATCTCGACCGCGAATAGGGAAGCATCGACATCCAATTCCTTGAACGACTGGCCCACAACCGAGCCAGTTTCCAAATCTCCGATTTCAACTCCACCGGCCTGGAGCGCCAATGCAGTAGATGTCCCAGTCACGACTACCATGAGGCCGAAAAAGACCCCCAATACCGTCTTGCCCATGACCTACCTCCTTAAAAAAAGAAGAAGAGATGTGATTAGGTTTGGTGAATACCTCTGCCAAGCCCGCTTAGCCCTGATCTTTTGCTGAGCACGACTTCTTTACCCCGCCATCGATACCCTGACAACATATATCCTCTTCGAATCTAGCCCTATAAATAGCACCTCGATGAAATCGGATGCAAGAACGTTATTTCATGCCATTTCCTGGATACTTTCAAGGCGGCATTCGCATCAACAGGATCGCCTCAATTATTTCAGTAGTTTATCTGCCTCAGGTTGCGCCTCTTGAACCGTGGACCCGATCAAGAGATCGTACGGCGCATAGTCGTCGGTTAACACAAGACCGACCTCCCATGGTTGCGTGCGATGGGTTTCCAGCAAGGCAATGGTCTCGAATGGAAGACGCTGCTGCTCGACCAATCTGCTCACATTGGCCGCAATGGTGGAAGGCCTGTTTTCTTCAAGCGGCGCTCCGGCAAAAAAGATCAGATTCTCCGATCGCGCCTGAGAAGATTTCCAGGGCCCCTTGACCGCAAAGGACTCGACGTTGGGAAACGACCGTCTCATCGTCTGCACGACCGCATTGGCCCGCAATAGATCTCCGCTCTCCCCCGATGAGGCTAAATTCATTGCCAGGATACCGTTCGGCGCAAGATGGGCGCGCAACTCCGCGAAAAACTCCACCGTAGTCAGGTGAAACGGTATCATGTGCCGGGCGAATGCATCGACCCAAATGAGATCGTACATCTGGTCCGTGGAGTTCAGAAAGACCCTGGCGTCCCGAACATGCACATGGTGCTGGGGAGGCGGCCGATAGGAAAAATATTCCTCGGCCATACGGACGACTGCGGGATCGAACTCAACCACATCCAGATCGAGCTCCGGCCATCGGTGGGCGAGCCACTTCGCTAACGACCCGCCTCCATGACCGAGAATTAACCCCCGTTTCGGTTCCGGCACCAAAGCCAGCGACGCAATCATCAGTTGACTGTAGGGGAGAAACAGGGCGATCGGATCGGCCTTCCACATGACCGCATGGAAAGTCCGGTCCAAGACGAGGTAACGAAAAAGATCGTCGTCGCGAATTCGTACTTGTTGATACGGACTGTCTTCCTGGTAAACCGGCGCCTTCAACATCTGGATCGGAAACCAAGCACCGGCCCCCAGGCCACCAATGCATAAGACGAGTAGGCCGATCATCAGGGGCCGCACGGTCGTCCCGCTGATCAGCCACCAGAGACCGAGCCCCACTTGAATGGCGCCGAGCCACGCGATAAGCGCCTGGCTGCCGATCCAGGACAGAAAGAAAAACGCCGTCCCCCACGTTCCCGCCAAGCTCCCCATGGTCGAAAGCGCAATCATTCGGCCGGTATGCCGACCGAAATATTCAAGATCCGACACAGCCAATCGCAACAAGGCCGGCAGCACGCCGCTCAGACCGAAGGCCGGCGGGCCCAAAAGCAGCGCCGCGGCGGCACAAGGCCCCCACCGAGGATCCTCAATGACACCCGCGACCTTAAAGAGCACCAGCTGGCCAAGCCACGCTATCAGAAAGGTCCAGCCTCCTGAAAACAACAGCAGCCCCGCCAGCACCTGAGCACCGGGGTATCGGTCAGAGACCCAGCCTCCAAATGCATACCCGCTGCTCATGGCAGCGAGGATCACTCCGATCAATGCGCCCCAGACAAACAGGGAGTTTCCGAAGACAGGAGCTAACAGTCGGCTTCCCAAAATTTCGAGCGCCATCACCACCGCACCGGTCGCCAACGCCGTGAACAGAAGAAACCATTGAGGGGGATGAGCCGGCCGATTCACAACACTCATGCAGAAATATGACAGAGGGTAGGGAGGCGATCCGGCGCCGGCCTGCGAGCCAGCACGATCACAAACCGCCCCAGTTTTTGAAGTAGCGCAAGAGATCCCGGACGGAGATCATCCCGACGATCTGCCCCTCCTCGGAGATTGCCAAATGCCGAATCCCATGTTCCGCCATCTTCTCACTCGCCTCGTGGGCCGATCTCGTTATCTCGATCGACAGCAGCGGGCTGCTCATGACGGCGCGTACCAACGTCTCTTGTGCCGGACAGGACTCGGCCATCCCCTTGCGAACCAAGTCCGCCTCGCTGACGATACCACTATAGTGACCGGCCTCTTGCACCAACAATGCGCCGACCTTCGTGTCACGCATCAGCCTGGCCGCCTCCAACAACGTTGTGTCTGGACTGATCGCGCGCAACGTCCGGCGCATCATTACGGCGAGAGGTCGCTGAAGAGGTCTGCTCTGAGTCGCCATACGACAGGATCCGTCCAATGGAGGGAGCAAATAGTACCCAGGCTTCATACACCTGTCAACGAACGGCTCCTCCCAGTGAAAATTAACTCCTTTGGCTTTTCAAAACTTCATTGCTCGCCCCCGGTACCGTTGCTATACTCGGCCCAGATCGTTTTACTTACAGGAGCAGAGACACCCATGCATATCAGTGTGATTGGAACCGGCTATGTCGGGCTGGTAACCGGAGCCTGTTTTTCGGAATTCGGGGTCAACGTAACCTGCATGGATACCGACGCCAAACGAATCGCCAGGCTTGAGAAAGGCGATGTGCCCTTCTACGAGCCGGGGATCACGGAGCTTGTGGCCAAAGGCATTCGAGAGAATCGGATCAGCTTTACTACCGACATCGCCAAAGCCGTCGACAAAGCCCTCGTGATCTTCATCGCGGTGGGCACCCCCCCGCGACCGGACGGATCGGCCGATCTGTCGTATGTCGAAGAAGTCGGCCGCGGCATCGCCAAAAACATGACGGGGTATAAGGTCATCGTCACCAAGTCGACCGTCCCGGTGGGCACCGGAGAAAAGTTGCGGGAAGTGATCAGCGCCAATCAATCAGGGAAATTCCGGTTCGATATTGTCTCCAACCCGGAGTTCCTGCGTGAGGGGTCCGCCATCGAAGACTTCTTGCGACCGAACCGGGTCGTCATCGGCGCGGACAGCGAACAGGCAGTTGCGATCATGAAAGACCTCTATCGTCCGTTGTACCTCATCGAAACGCCGTTCGTCGTGACCGATATCCCGACGGCCGAGATGATCAAGTATGCCTCTAACGCTTTCCTGGCCACCAAAATTTCGTTCATCAACGAAATCGCAACCGTCTGCGAGCAGGTGGGCGCCAACGTGCAGATGGTGGCGAAAGGGATGGGGCTCGACAACCGGATCGGATCGAAGTTTCTCCATGCCGGACCGGGGTTCGGGGGCTCGTGCTTCCCGAAAGATCTGGCCGCGCTCGTCCAGACCGGAGAGCGCGTGGGGTACCCCATGCAGATCGCCGGCGCCGCCGCCCTCATTAACGAACAGCAACGGGGCCGGATGGTGGACAAGATTACCAAAGAGATGGGGGGACTCAACGGTAAGACCTTCGCGATGCTGGGCCTATCCTTCAAGCCCAATACCAACGACCTGCGGGATGCGCCGGCCCTGGCCATTGCACAAGCACTCATCAAGCAGGGCGCCACGGTGCGCGTCTACGACCCAGCCGCGCTTGAGGAAGCCTGTCAGATCCTGCCGGGCCTCGTCCCCTGCAAGGACGCCTACGATGCAGCGCAGGGAGCAGACGCGCTGATCCTCATGACCGAATGGAACCAGTTCCGCACCCTCGATTTCGACAGACTGAAAACGCTCTTGCGCCAGCCCATCTTCTTCGACTTGCGCAATGTCTATGAGCCGGACCGGGTCGCCGCCTGTGGCTTTCGTCACATTTCGGTCGGGAGGCCCAGCGCAGCTCCGTCTCCAGCCAAGTAACAGCGCGTTACGTCAGTCGCGGCACTTCAACGGCCTTGGCCGCATCATTGACTTTCGGCTTGTAGCCCATCCGGTCCAACACCTTCATCACCTTCGTCTTCAGACGGTCATCGGCCTCGGCAAGCGCTGTGGCCAGCGGCTCTACGGCGGGCTTTCCGATTTTACGGATGATCTCCGTAACGGATTGCCTGATCTCATCTTCCTCCGACACCAGCAAAGGCACCAGCACCGACACAGCCGGCCCGCCGATCTTGATTAACGAATCATAGGCGCGCTGCCGGACATCCCCGACTTCATCCGCCAACGCATCGACCAACGGCTGCACGGCGCGGGGTTCTTTGAGCTCACCCAGCACTTCAGCTGCATATTTCCGGTTGAGCCAATGGCTATCTTTAAGGTCCAGGAGCATCGCGTCAGCTCGCGCCGCATTGGGATCCTTCGCGCGAATCCGAAAGCTCTTGGCAATACGCCGCCCGCCTTCTTCCACAACACGGATGGTGGCGCCGTCTCCCACCTTGAGCTTCCTCAGATCTTCGAGCGCCTCGTCATCGACGTCCAGTACGACTGTCTTCCCATCGTAGGCCAGCAGTTCGACTTCGAGCTGTTTCGCCTCAGGGTTTACCGCGACGACTCGTTCCGTAACGAGATTGAACCCGTCTTTCTTTGCGCCGCCCTTCGGACCGATCTGAATAAGTTTTGGAGGAGCTTCATCCGCCATGATATGTGTCCTTTA
>CAZGYZ010000042.1:0-11494 GCA_964530675.1 uncultured Nitrospira sp.
TAATCGTGTCTCCACCCCGCTCATAAACTTTCGACACCTGGTTCAATGTCACCATAATGATCGACTTCTCCAGCCGTACCCAAACCCGCAAGATCGCCGCGCGAGACTGTTGAGAAAAGCACGACGGAGGTATGATTCTGGTTCGAGGTCCGAAGTTCGAGGTTTTCGGAACCTCGAACCATGAACTTCGAACTTCAGATCGCGCCGTCGCGCGTCACTCGCGCCTCATCCTGCTGCCTTCGTATATCACAACCATTTAGAGGGCAACAACCTTGACAGGCGCAACACATTCCCATAAGAAGAAGCTCTCACATCCATCGACTGGAGCGCTTCCCCCTGCAGATGTTACGCGAAGACACCCAGGATCGGCTTATTGGATGGTGCCGTCAGGCTCTCCGATTCGTGTTACCGGTGGAATGCATCGCCTGTGGCCATTCACTCAGCACTGACCCGGTCCCCTTCTTCTGTCGCGCATGCTGGCAAACCATCCGCCAGTTCCAGGAACCAGCTTGTGCCCGCTGCGATCAGCCGTTTGTCTCACCGGCGGCCACTGCCTTTACACCGAACCATCAATGCCAGCACTGTCAGGAACGGCCACCGGACTTTCAACGAGCCTGGACCCTCTTTCCCTACCTTTCGCCACTCCGGGACGCCATTTGCTCGTTCAAGTATCGAGGCAAACATACAATGGCCAAGCCACTCGCACGCCTGATGATCAGCGCCCTACCAAGTGAAATCGATATCGACGTGATTATCCCTGTGCCCTTACACCCGACCCGCTTACGAGCGCGTGAATTTAACCAATCGTTGCTGCTGGCCGATCAACTTAGCCGTCACCTGGCCCGACCGGTTTCAGCCACAAACCTCGTCAGGACCGTCGCTACCGATCCCCAAACCACCTTATCGCGACAGGAACGGTTACAAAATCTACGGAAAGCATTTGAAATCCATAAGCCACAAGACCTCGCGGGAAAGCGCATTCTCCTCGTAGACGATGTCTATACCACCGGGGCGACGCTGAACGAATGCGCGAAGACCCTGAGAAAATCGGGCGCCGGCCCCGTGTTTGCCCTAACGCTGGCCAGAACTGTCGATACGGCGCTGGTGCCGGATCGCTTCTTTGCCGAACAGGCCCAACAGCCCCTGACAACCATAGGAATATGATCTATGCCGTTATACGAATATCGCTGCCTCGACTGTAAGAAACGCAGCACCGTCCTTGTATTGAGCCTGGCCCATCAAGCGCCGGCAGCCTGCACCCATTGCGCGAGCGAGAAGGTTGAACGAATCCTGTCACGATTTGCTTCCCCGAAATCCGAAGAGGCTCGCCTTGAAGCCTTGGCAGACCCCAGCAATCTGGCCGGGCTCGATGAGAACGATCCGCAGAGCATGACTCGATTCATGAAAAAAATGGGCGAAGAGATGGGTGAGGACCTCGGTGACGACTTCCCGGAAGCAATGGAATCACAGGAGCCAGGCTCTATGGAATCTGACGACAATGACAGAGTGTGACAGGTATTGTCATATACTTTCACTTGACAGATGGTTCAAGTTTCCCTACTCTGGCAAAAGTATCCGAAGCCTCGTGAGGCATATGGGTTTCTATCAAACCAGGTTCTTCAATGGCCAAAGAGCCCAAGAGCGAGCTGATGACGGCAGAGGAAACTTGCCGCTATCTCAAGGTCACCCAGCGCACACTCTATCGTTACCTACAGAGTCGCCAGATCCCAGCCTTCAAGCTGGGGAAGGAATGGCGCTTCGTACGTTCGGATCTGGAACAGTGGATTCGCGATCGCACCAGAACCACATTAGCGTCGTAAAGGACAGGCTACAATAATGTTCGCCGGTGAATATCTGTGCAAAGTGGATGAGAAGGGACGGTTTATCGTCCCTTCTCCTATCCGTGAGCAGATCGAGTCGGAAGGGCAGGCCGTCATCTTTCTGAAAGGTCCAGAGGAGTCAACCCTCATCTACTCTAAGAAAGAGTGGGAAAAAGTCCTTGAACGGACAAAAGCCGCACTTGATGAAGACCAAAGTCGACAGTTCATGCACTTCGTCGTATCGGAAGCCGGCACATCGGAGATCGACAAAGCCGGACGCATCCTGATTCCTGGACGGCTCAGAAAGATCATTCCGTTGGATGAGGATCAGGAAATCATCCTGGTCGGTTTATACCACCGCATGGAAATCTGGAACCCGAGCAATTGGCGCCGTTATATCGGAAAATCTGAAGAACAATACGAGCAGAACATGTCCAAGATCCTCAATCTTCTGTAATGCTGACGCGCATGCCTACGTTTCGGCGCCCGCCCCGGATTCCCTCCTCTCCACGAGCCGTTCGCATGACCTCCTACCGGAACCCTGACAAGAAGGCCGTGGTCTCACGAATCGCCCCGAAAGCGGCTCCAACCTCCCGCATGCCTGCATCCCCGTCACTTTGCCCACCGACCGGAATCCATACAGTCGCCTTGACCCTCCCTGTGCCTCCCAGCGTAAACCATCAATATGCCACAGTGAACGGCCGACGATTAATCTCTTCGGCTGGTCGTGCCTATAAGGCCCAGGTGGGCCAACTCGTGTGGCTCAAGTTGGCACAGTCCACTCACCGGGCCGCCCTGCTTGCACGACTCCAGTCGGAGTGGCTCGCCCTATCCATCCGGTTCTATTTTACCTCGGCCCTACGACGAGACATCGATGGCGGGCTCAAGATCGCCCAGGACGCCCTCTGTGAGGGACTCGGCATCAACGACAACCGCATCGTCGAAACCCACCTCTACAAGCACGTCGACAAGGACAACCCTCGGATCGAAGTCCATTTGACGTCTGCGTCCAATTCCTAGCCTGTATTATTCACGAAGACTTCTGCTGTAAAAGATCAGCGTCTATTCGTACCGGAGCGCTTCGATAGGATTGAGGCGAGCAGCCTTGTTGGCTGGATACAATCCGAAGAATAGGCCGACCACGAGTGAGAAGAAAAATGCGAGGAGAATGACGTTGCCGGAGATGATAGTCGGCCAGCCGGCAATCAACGTCGTCAACTTCGCCCCGGCAACCCCCAGAACGATACCTAGCGCGCCTCCCACCAGGCTCAAGGTCATGGCCTCGATCAGGAACTGCATGACGATATGCCGGCGTTTGGCGCCCACCGCCATGCGGACCCCGATCTCCCTCGTCCGTTCCGTCACGGACACGAGCAAGATATTCATGATACCAATCCCACCGACCAACAGGGACACGGAGGCAATGGCAAACAACATCATCGTCAAAGTCTCACTGGTGCCTTCTTGAACCTTCCCGATATCGACCTGAGTCCGGATTGTAAAATCATCCTCCTGCTCCGTCTGAATCCGATGGCGCGACCGTAATACCTCCCGAATCTGCTCGGCCGCCATCGGCAAATCCTCGACCTGATCGGTCGAGCCGAACATCGCCCCCACAGACCCGATAAATGACGTCCCGAATACTTTTCGTTCCGCCGTGCTGAAGGGGATGAAAATCACATCGTCCTGATCCGCCCCTTGCGCAGACTGGCCTTTCGGCGCTAGCACTCCAATGACACGGAACGGCACGTTCTTGATGCGAATCACCGCTCCCACCGGCTCTTCGCCAGGTTCAAACAGATTCCCGACGATCGTCTGGCCGATGAGCGCAACTCGGGCAGCGCTTTCCAAGTCCGTTTGAGTGAAGGGCCCTCCGCTCGTAAAGGACCAGTCTCGAATGGTGAGATAGCTCGGTGAAATGCCATTAATCGGCCCGTTCCAGTTCCGATTCCCATAGACAATTTGCATGACATCGCGCTTGGCCCATCCGGTATCGGCCAGCAAGGGGACGCGCTTTTTCAGATCCAAGGCGTCGGATACCGTGAGCGTCATGGCGCTCCCTTGACTCCCTCGTACGCCGCTCGCGGAGGTCACCCCGGGGAAAATGACAATAACGTTTGTGCCCATCGTCGCAATTTGCGCTTGCACGGCCCGTTTGGCACCCTCGCCGATACTCACCATCGCAATGACCGCCGCCACACCGATGACAATCCCCAGCATCGTAAGACCGGCTCGCATCCGATTCCGAGCCAAGATCCGCAACGCGGTCAAAATAGTGAGCCACACAAACGCCGACATCTAGCCCCCAACTGGAATGGCCGTTGACCGCGCTTTGGTTACACGGTCGCTTAATACTTGTCCATCTTTGATCACGATCTCGCGCGCGGCATAGGCCGCGACATCCACTTCGTGCGTCACTAAGATGATCGTAATCCCTTCATCGCGATTCAGCGTTTCCAGGATTCGCATGATTTCTTGGCTCGACTGAGTGTCCAGATTGCCGGTCGGTTCATCGGCAAGGAGCAACGAGGGTGACGTAACCAACGCTCGCGCAATCGCCACTCGCTGTTGCTGCCCTCCGGACAACTGGGTGGGATAATGGTGTTCTCTACCCTGCAACCCCACCCGGCCTAATGCCGCTGCAGCCTGCGCCCGTTGCTCCTTGAGCGAGAGCCCCCGATAAAACAGCGGAAGCTGCGCATTTTCGAGCGCGCTGGTTCTTGGAATGAGGTTGAAGCTCTGAAAGACGAACCCGATCTGCTGATTGCGGATCCCGGCCAACTGATCGGGCTTCAGGTTGCCCGCTTCTATCCCGTTCAGCCGATAACGCCCCTTCGTCGGCTGATCGAGGCAACCAAGAATATTCATGAGGGTGGACTTACCTGACCCGGAAGAGCCCATGATGGCGACGAACTCACCCTGCTCAATCGTGAGACTGAGGCCGCGCAACGCTTGGACCTCCATGTCGCCGACCCGGTAGATCTTCCAGACATCTTCGCATTCGATCAGTGCAGCCATCGGCGTTTCTCGTGAAACGTGAAACGTGAAACGTGAAACGCAAGCCCTTCGAAAACGGCGCGATCCGAAGATCGAAGTTCTGGGTTCGACGTTCCGAAAACTTCGAACTTCGGACTTCGAACCCTCGCCAGACGTGCCTGGATCGTATGCGACAAGATCCGCTTCATAGGTGGTTACATTCCGCGACTGCGCGTGGAGCCCCGCTGTCCACCGCTTCCAAATCCAGGAGGCAGATCGCTTCCAGCCCGATCACCTTTCGATCGTTCAATCCCTACAACCACCAATGTCCCTTCAGACAACTCCTCCGACACAATTTCCGTTGCCAATCCATCGGAAATACCAGTTTGGACATGAAGGGGGTCGAGTTCCCCGGACGGTCCTAGCTTCCAAATGGTGCGGCTTGGCACTATGGTTCCTTTGCCGGTTCCTGCCGCCTGCTCTGGGCCCTTGGCTTTGGCCGGCTTACCGCCGGCCGTGCGGTCGGATGGACCAGCAGTCGGGGGGGTGAAGCGCAACGCGGCATTTGGCACTTTCAGCACTGCGTCTCTTTGAGCGACAACGATGGAGACATTCGCTGTCATCCCCGGCTTCAGACGGAGGTCCTGGTTATCAACATTGACCACCACGTTATAGGTCACCACATTTTGCACATTAATCGGTGCAAGACGAACCTGGCGGATTGTGCCGGAAAATTGATGGCCTGGGTACGCATCGACCGTGAATGTGGCCTCTTTCCCTTCTGTAATACCCCCGATATCCGACTCGCTGACGTTGGTGTCGACCTGCATCTTCGTCAGATCAAGCGCGATCAAGAAGAGGTTGGGTGTGGCAAAACTGGCCGCAATCGTTTGACCGACCTCCACGTTTCTGGCAACCACAATCCCGTTCACTGGCGAGCGAATGACGGTGTATTTCAAGTCCAACTCTACGGCATTCAAGGCCGCCTCGGCCTGCTTTACTTGCGCCCCTGCAACGTTCATCTGCGCTTCAGCTGCCTGGAAATTCGTCGTGGCGATATCGACGTCGTTCTGAGAGACAAACTCCTGCGCTACCAATGATTTCACCCGATCCAACTCACGCTTGCGTTGAGCCAGATCGGTTCTGGTGCGTGCGACATTCGCTTTCGACATTTCAAGATTGCTGGCCGCTTGATCTCGCCTGGCTCTCATTGGCTCCGGATCAATGACGGCCACGATATCGCCGGCTTTGACCACCGAATTAAAGTCGGCGTGCAGGCTCTTGATCATGCCCGACACCTGCGTCCCAACTTGAACTGAGACGACGGGATTGATCGTTCCCGTCGCAGTTACGAGCGAAATAACGGGGCCTCGCTCGACCGCAGCGCTCCGATATCGAACCGGGACTTTGCGTTCCCCATTGAAGAAGACATAGCCGCCGATCGTTAACCCAATGGCCAGGACACTGATAATCATGACGGCGCGGCGCATCAATTCATTCTCCAATCCCCTCACCGACTTAAAATGTATTGTATCAACAAGGCTGAAGGGAATACACAGCCTCTATGGGCTTTAGTAGACTGCGAAAAAACCATCCGGCATAGCAGAACTTAAATGGCTTGCATGCCCGGGATAAACCTGGTTTGTCTGGCCCATCTAGTTGGTCTGGCCTACCTGGCTTATCCGGTTAGTCTGGTTCAACCAAATAAACAAGACAAACCAAACAAACCAATGAAGCTCCCCGCAGCAAGCTGCGGGGTATCTTGCGAAATTCTCCGAAGCCACTACCCTCCTTTGCCAAGGCTACGGAGGGTTCCCCTCGCCTTCATCCCCGTAGCAAGCTACGGGGTATTCGGCGAAGGAGAATAAAACAAGACAGGCCGTCCGCCGAGCGGCGGACGGCCTGTCAGGCAACCGGACTATCGCTCTGATTAGGGACTGACGCTGATGCGCTCCTTGATTAAATCAAAGGTCTCTTTGGGGATGACACTTTTGGCCACCAATTCACCCTTCACCCGATACGGGCGATTCATCACAATACGCTCTGCCACATCTTTAGAGAGACCGAGCACCAGCACCATATCGCCTGCAGACGCCTTATTGATGTTCATGGAAGAAGCCATGGACGGGGAGGCCTTCGTCGCCAATGGCGCAGGCGCCCCTGCAGGAGCGGGGATCGAGGACGGCACGGGAGATGCTCCACCCCCTGTCACGGAACGTGACTGATCTTTCAACTCTTTCTGATAGCGAGCAACCAGAGACTTGAGCGTTTCGTTATGCTGCTTCAAATCCTCATATTCATGACGCACCGCCCGATTCTGAAAAGAGAGCTGCTTCACACGATCTTCGAGTTCCTTGGTCCGGCCTTCCACAGTACCGCGCTCCTTATCGCGGCCATGTTGAATGCGCTCAAGTTCATCGCGCGCGGCCTGGGTTTCGTTCCCGAATTTCACATTGAGATCCTTGAGCGTCTTGACTTGCTGCTCCAAGGCATTCTTCTGCGTACGTGTTCGCTCCAGCTCCAAATTCGCCGACTCGACATCGACCATCGCCTCTTCATATTTCTTTGAACTGACACAGCCGACCATTGCGACTGCACCAATCATTACAACCGCCGCCATCCACACTGATTTCATGCGAACCTCCCCCTACTGAGCGTAGTTTCTGCAACAGATGCTGGCCACCGCCGTCCATCCGGCATGCCTGCCGGTATGAAAGGGCAATACCACACCCATGCGTATAATGTTGGGTGTATGCCATGCCTTCCATTTTGTCAATAGATTTGCTGCTCCTCCTCCGTCACCGATCACCATGAAAGTCCGCGGTAAATCGTTTCCTTGCTTGACGGACTGTTGCCACTTTGTGAATATGATCGAGGCTCGCCGTCCGAATGCAATCTCATCTAACCTGGATTATTCATGAATGCCGTCGCGAGGCGTTCGAGACCGAAGCCCGCCGGGGCTTCTCGCAAATAAGGCCGACGCAGGCGTACAGGCAGTCCGTAGAGGAGGCCGAACGAGAAAAGCCCCCGCCGGGCTGGAGGATCGGGCGACATAGCAGGTATTCATTAATAGTCCAGCCTAGAAAGACTTCGCATGAACGAATGGGGTCCTGCTCTCGCCACGATCTTGGGTGTTGTGGAGGGACTGACAGAGTTTCTGCCCGTCTCTTCGACCGGCCACTTAATTCTCGTCGGCCATGTCCTTGGATTTGAGGGGGAACTCGCTGCCAGCGCCGAGATTTCGATCCAACTTGGCGCCATCCTGGCCGTCATCGCCTATGAACGGCACAAGCTCGCGTCCATGATCGGACAGGCAAGCCGGGAGCAGCGGGACATCTCCGCCATGATTCGAGCACGAGGAACGACCCCCTGGGCAACAGTCCTGCGAACCTCCTGGGCAACTCACAAGAATCTTTGGTTTCTCCTCGGACTCGGTCTCGCTTTCTTACCGGCCGCTGGGATCGGATTCCTGACTCATAACTGGATTAAAAACCACCTCTTTACGCCTCAAACTGTGGCTGTCTCCTCCATCGTCGGAGGTCTGATTATTCTCGCAGTTGAAGCGCGTCGTAGCCAAGCACAGGTCCAGCAACTCGAACAGGTAAGCCTGATCTCGGCGTTCTGGATCGGCCTGGCCCAATGCGCCTCATTACTCCCCGGTATGTCCCGATCCGGCTCCACGATCATCGGTGGGCTCTTGGTAGGATTGGACCGGAAAGTTGCGACGGAGTACTCGTTTTTTCTCGCCCTTCCCACCCTCATCGTCGCGACCTGCTATCAAATGTGGAAATCACGGGACGTCTTCCAGCAAGACGACTATCTGGCCCTCGGGATCGGGATGCTCGTGTCGTTCGTTGTCGCCTGGATTGTGATTGCAGCTTTTCTGACGTTTGTGAAACGGCACACTCTCCGACCCTTTGCCTATTACCGCATACTCATGGGCATCGCCGTCTTCTATATCTTTGGCTTCTAGCGTCTGACTTGTTCATTTGGTCTGTCTGGTTTGTTTGGCCGAACGAAACTAACCAGATGAACCAAATCAACCAGATAACCAGACAAACAGGGCTAGACTAGTGCCCAGCGGATCATTGGACAGGCGCTTGGGATTTCAGTTATTCTACAGCAGCATTTACCGAGTCATCTGTTTCGTATAACCAGGAACATAGTTAACCCGATTGCGCAGCTAACTTTTTGACGCACGACAAAGGAGGGTACTTTACGATGGCTCAATCCCAATCCGACACAGTTCATGTCTTCGATACGTGGGTGAAGGGCACGAAGCGGCTCCTGCACTTCGACGTGATGACAACGGATGAGACGACGGCGTTGACGCTCGCCAAGCAGCATTTGGCCAGCCTCGGAGAAGATAACGTACCGGTTACAGTGAAAGAATGTCAGTTCTGCCACACCGAACCGCTGGCGATGTTCTCCCCCGAGCAGCAACGTCAATTCCGTGAGCAAGGCGGATTCATCATCACCCTCTCGACTTAGCGCGCGACGCGCGAGGGTTGATCTGGTTCATCTGGTCTGTCTGGTTCATCTGGTTAGTTTCATTCAACCAAAAAACCAGACAAACTAAACAAACCAAATAACGGTCTTCTTAAGCTGGCGGTGTTTCGTGCGGCAGAAGGGAGAGATCTTTCTTCTCAAAGGCAAAATGGATGATCAAGAACACGACCCCTACGCTGATCGCCGAGTCGGCGACATTGAAGGCCGGCCAATGGTAGGAACCCACATAGACATCGAGAAAGTCGATTACTTCTCCATAGCGTAATCGATCGATCAAATTCCCGATCGCCCCTCCAAGAATTCCGGCAATACTGAGCTGCCCCATCCAATCCTTCTTCGGCAACCGGAAGAGAATCGTCCCCAACAGGGCCAGAGCAAACAGCGACGTCACGCCGAAGAACACCATGCGAAACGCATCGCTGCTGCCGGCCAGCAGTCCAAAGGCGGCGCCGGGATTGCGGATATAGGTCAGGCTGAAGAGATTGGGAACAATCGGAATGGACTCATTCAGCCGCATCGACTGCACGATGGACAGTTTCGTGACCTGGTCGATCACCACGATCGCGCCGGCGAGTACCGCCAGAAGCAGATAGCGGACAGGCCCGCTCATCACTGAACCGCCTCCACGCAACGCTCACAGAGCGTTGGATGGGTGGCGTCTCTCCCGACCGCCTCTCGATAATTCCAACAGCGCTCGCATTTTCCGAAAGAGGACTTTGTCGCCGCAATTGCCAGCGGGCCTTCTGCCTCACCGCTGGCGGCCAGTTCCACCTGTGAGACGATGAAGAGCGTGGTCAGCTCTTTCCGATAGGGTTCGAGAAACTCGCAGGTATCTGCATCGGCTCGAAGCTCCACCGTCGCCTCCAACGATGATCCGATCGTTTTATCCCGCCGACTTCCCTCCAGCACACCCTGCACTTGCGTGCGATAGCCCAACAACCGTTCCCATCGTTGGGCCAAAGCGGCATCCTGCCATTGTGGCTGAACCTCTGGAAATGCGCTCAGATGGACACTGCTCACTCCGAGACGTCCTCCTGGCTGCGCAGCCAGGGTCCGCCAGATCTCCTCGGCCGTAAAGCTCAACACCGGGGCCATCAGCTTCGTCATGGAGACGACGATCTCGTAGAGCACCGTCTGCGACCCTCGCCGCAATGGCGAATCGGCCCGGAATGTATAGAGCCGATCTTTCAGAATATCCAGATAGACGGAACTCAGATCCACCGAGCAGAAGTTATTGAGCGCATGGAAGATTGTGTGAAACTCAAACTCATCATAGGATTTCCTGACCCGTGGAATCAGTTCACTCAGCCGATGCAGCGCCCAACGATCCAATTCAGGCAACTGCTCATACGGGATTCGATCTTTGTCTGGGTCGAAGTCGTACAGATTACTCAGCAAGAAGCGGCAGGTATTTCGAATCTTTCGATAGGCTTCGATGAGATGGGTCAGGATTTCAGGGGAAATCCGAACATCATCGCGATAGTCCTGCGCCGAGACCCATAAGCGCAAGACTTCTGCGCCAGACTGTTTGATCACATCCTGCGGCGCGACGACGTTCCCCGCCGACTTGGACATCTTCTTGCCCTGCCCATCGAGGACAAAACCGTGGGTCAGGACGGCCTTGTACGGCGCGCGACGATCCGTGACAACCCCCGCCAGCAAGGCGCTGTGGAACCAGCCTCGATGCTGATCCGACCCTTCGAGGTAGAGATCGGCCGGCCACCACTTCCGTGCTTTCAACACCGCCGCGTAACTGACACCGGACTCGAACCAGACATCGAGAATGTCCCGTTCCTTCTCGAAGGCTGTTCCCCCGCATTTCGAACAGGTCGTGCCCTTGGGCAACAGATCGGCAGCCGATTGCTCAAACCACACATCGGCCCCCTTGGATTCCATCAACGTCGCAAGATGCTCGATCACAGTCGGATCGACCAGCACAGACCGACACCCCATACAGGTAAAGCCTGGAATCGGTACGCCCCACACACGCTGACGCGACAAGCACCAATCGGGCCGGTTTTCGATCATCCCGTTGATCCGATCACGGCCGTAGGCTGGAATCCAGCGAACCCGTCCAATCTCTGCCAACGCCTCTTTCCGCAGATCGTTCGTCTCCATCGACACGAACCACTGCTCGGTGGCGCGGAAGATGACGGGATTCTTGCAACGCCAACAGTGCGGATAGGAAT
>CAZGYZ010000043.1:0-11445 GCA_964530675.1 uncultured Nitrospira sp.
CTGGTGGTTCAGGCATGGATGGTGATCTAACACGCTCGAAGTCTAACAAAGGGTCTCTAGATGGTCAATTTTCACACGAGTTCTTGCATCGACCAGTCTAGAAATGGCTATTCGCAGGGCTTTGCGCCGGCTTGGCTGCTCCCGTTCAGCTTTATCAGGCTATGGAAAGACGATATTCTGCATACGAGAACTTCGATGTCTGCTTGCGTGGGATAAGCCCAGTCTGTCTGGTCTATCTGGTTTGTTTTGTTTATCTGGTTAGTTTCGTTCAACCAAAAAACCAGACAAACCAGATAGACCAAATGAACAAGACAGGCCGGCGGGCTTTTTCAGCATCCTGCTATTCCGGCACGAGAATCAGCATCCAAGGAGGGCTTTCTTCGACCATGTCAGAAAACCGTCTAGCGGTACTACTGGCGGGGATTCCTGGAAAGATGGCGCCTCGGCGAATCTGAATGGAGCGGAAACGGTAGGAGGGGGCCTGCGTAGGGAGCAGGGGGAGGACTCGCGGGATTTCTCTGCGTAACGGGCCGCAGTCAGACAAATCAATGGTCTCGCCGATCGCAAGGCGCGAGAGCCGCTCGAAAATCTCGCCGAATACCACCGGAAGATTGTCCGACGTAAATGGCTGATTATTCGGGCGATAACGGACGTCGTCGAGAAGTTGCGCCAGGGTTTCCCAAAAGACCTGGGTGTCGACGGCTCCGAGAACACAGAGGAGACCTCGGCGCGCCAGGAGATCAAGCAGAGCGAGGGGGCCTCGGATTTCGAACTTCCATGGCGGAAAGAGGAGCGCGCGGTCTCCATGCTGGACTTCTAAGGCCGGTTCCCCTGAAAAGTGGGTATGCCGGAACGTGCCTTTAGTTCGATGGAGCTCTTGAGTGATGATCTGATCGGACAATCTGGTCGGTTCATAGGCAAACGTGGGTGTCGCGGGAGCCCAGCAGGTCGCGATCGTGTAGCGGGGTGCGAGCTTCCCGGTCTGATCGAGGCTGCCCAGATCGTACATGTCCTGATTCCCGTAGAATTGAAACGAGAGCCCGGTCCGAGACCGTAACCCGTTGAGTCGTTCTCGTTCCGGATGGAGCGGGCCACCCAGCTTTGAGCCTGGTTGAAGCCGATCAAGCGTATGAAGAATTAACTCGCGCTGCCGCTGATGAAGGGGAGCCACATATTGCTCGACCAGTTCCGTGGCAAACGATAGGTCGCCGGCGCCCACATCGAGCAAGGAAGCCACGTCCGCTTCGAGTAGCAGGTCAAAGGGATTGAAGAAAGAATGGGCGAATGTCTCAACCCCTTCGCTCTGAAGGGAGGCCACTGGCCACTGCAGCACAGGGCCCTCAATGACGCCGAACCATACACAGAGAGCCCGCACGGCTTTTGTCGGGGGAAGGCCTGTAAGTTCTTTGAGTCTGGGGCCTGGCAGATTTTGAATGCTGGCGGCTTCTGAGTTTCCCAAGGCCAGAGTGATCGCATCACGGATGACGACAGGAAGATCGACGCGATGGGCTTCTTCGATCAATCGTTTCAATGTCGCTGTAAGCTGCTTTGCCTCAACGAGCTTACGTGAGGCCTCCCATTCCTTCTCGCGTTCCTGCAAGAGTTGGGTGACCTGTGAGCGAAAATCTGCAAGAACCTGTGCAGTAGAATTCATGAGTCGGTTGGTGCAGGGCGCGCAGACATAGAGCTGCAATGACATCAATTAATTATGACTGTATGGCAGCATAACGGCCTAGTCCACGGGCGTCAAGGTTTCCGTCTTGCCCATCCCGAGAGACCTGTGTTAGGTAGAGGCTATGTACAAGACACCGGCGCCGCTCGCCGTGCGAGCGATCTTTGTGACATTCAAGGTACTGTTGGCCGTCGGGGTATTGTGGTTTACCGCGGCCTGTACGAGTGGGGGAGGCGCCAGATCTTCTGCTGCCTTACAGAACGGGCAACATGCGCCGTTCAAGGAATGGCAGATTATTGATACGGCGACGGGACAGCCGGTTTCTCTCGAACAATGGGTCGCGTTGTTGCTCCAGCAGGACATCATTTATCTGGGCGAAGAACATCACAATCGGTTTCATATTGACGCGGCAATGACAGTGCTGCGAGGGCTGAACGCAGAGGGACGTACGCCGGCCTTAGCCATGGAAATGTTCGGCTGGGACGGCCAAACGGCATTGGATCAGTATGTTTCAGGGCTGGAAATGAACCGCCAGGAATTCCTGGAGGCCGTCCGGTGGCGACAGAACTGGGGTGGCGCGTTCGAGGATTATGAGCCGCTGGTCCAGCTGGCAAAAGAACACCATTGGACTGTGGATGCCATGAATCCTCCGAAACCGTTGGTACGGATCGTCGCCAAGAACGGCCTGGCCCAAGCGGAATCTGATCCCATGATGGCGCAATGGAACATGAAGAATGAAGCCATTGTCGATGATCCGATCTATCGAATGCGTATCCTTCAACAACTCCAGGCTTGTCATGGTAAAGGAGACGACAGCCTCTATCGGACGATGCTCGAAGCCTCCATGGTTCGCGACGAAGGGATGGCCAAGACGCTGGTCCAGCGCCTCAACCGGATTCGCTTAGGGGCCGATCCCATGGCTGGGCCGCTGGTGAGCTATACAGGGGCCGGGCACATTCAGTACAACCTTCCGGTTCCAAAACGAGTGATCCGCCGTCTGGCCAACCAGGTCCGCCAGGTCAGCGTCTATATGACGTCTTTCGAGGTGGGGCGCATCGAGGAGTTACGCGATATGGTCCAGGAGAAAGTTGCGGACTATCTGTGGCTGACACCGGTTAGCGCAAAAGGGCCGCCTCGAAAATGTTAAGAAAACCGTACCCCTTTACGCCGAACAATTTCACGAAGAAGGAATCCCATGCCAGATAAACCGGTGATTGCGCGACGAACGCCATGCATTATCGAAGTGGGGCCCGGTTCTGTCTATTGGTGTCAATGTGGTCGATCGAAAACGCAACCGTTTTGCGATGGTTCCCATACAGGGACAGAGTTCTCTCCGATGGAAGTTCACTTTGAAGAAAAGAAACGAGTGGCATTCTGTGGCTGTAAGCACACGAAAAACCCTCCCTTGTGCGATGGGTCTCACTCCCGGCTCTAATCGGACAGGACTCAGGAAAAAGTTCGCCGGCTTCCCGGAAAAATTATGAGCGTCCGGAAGAAGTCTCTTGCCTCGCGCCACTTGACCCTCGCCTAGCCTGCATGATTTTCGAAACTTCTCTTGCAAGCGCGGATACGCGCGTAACGGACAGTCTCGCGTGCAATCAAAGAATATACGCTATTGCTGCCGATGGAAGGGACAACGACTATGCAAATCACCTGCGGGAAACTGGTCATTTCTTGACAGTTTTCCCGGTCTGTTTCAGACTACGCCGCATGACCTGACGGCATTGTTAATGATTTTGGAACGTAGCGCATGCGAAATAAGATTCCTTGTTCCGCCGAGCGATTAAGCCTCCTGGATCCTCCGATGATCCAGGCCGTGGTTGATCGCAATGCCTTTCACATCGGCAATCAATATCTCTCTCAAAATCGTGTTCGGATCGTCGAGGCCGATGATGCCCAGATTTCGTCCGCCGTCATCGGGAATTCCGGACTTTACGAACAGACGATTCGACTCAAAGAGGGGCATCTCGTCTCAAAGTGCAGCTGCGCACTGCCGGAAGAGCCGATGTGTCGTCACTGTATTGCAGTCCTATTGGAATATCACCGATGGACACAGCCGCGGAATAGTCAGCAAAAGAAGGCGAAACAGGCTGCACCTCCACAGCCAGCACAAGCTCCCCTAAATCGAGACAGCACCCCTGTACCAAGTCCCGCTTCGACGACCGACCTGAAGCTGGGGGAGGTCATGGCATTCGTTGAATGGCTGCAATCTGGGATAAAGGCATTGGAATGTGGGCAGCCGTTACCTGACTCTTCAAAGCTCGGCGGGGATCTCGCTCCTTGGATTCAAGCCATTCGTGATCTGGAGGAACGCCGCCATGAAAGCGAAGAAATGCGGGTCAACCTGGAGTCCGACATGCGGGCCCGAGAAGCCTATGTCGGCCGATTAACACAACAACTGCAAGCTTCCATGGAGGAGATCAAGGCCGCCCAAACCAATTCTCAACAACTGCAGCAGGAACTGACTGCGTGCAAGGAGATGCTGGCAAAGGTTTCCGAGGTTGCCTCAGAAGTCGGGAGTTACGACAGTCAACTCACGTCTATCGCGAGTGAGATGATGTCAAGGGGGCCACAACTCAACAAACTTGCCCATTCTTTCAAAGAGGTCTCTGCGGCATTGAAAGCGCTTGCCAAGAAAGCTGCGGTTTCCTAGCCTATCCTGCTTAGTAGTTCCTGCCAGACCCATATGAGCATCAAAAACCATTGCGCCTGGCCTGGCAAATCCAGTACAATACACCCCTCTTTTTGTTTATTTGATCCGAGGAAGGGAGGGGTTGAGCTATGAAAAGGATTTGCACAGGGATTGTTGCGGTAGCGGGTACGGTTCTGCTGGCTAGCGTGTCCTACGTTCTAGCGAATGAGCCAAAGGGTGAGGGCCCGCCTGATTATAGCGGGATCTCGAGCATCTACTATGTATTGATCGGACTGATTCTGGCCTACGGCGTCTATGATTCATTCTTCAAAAAGCTCTAGCCTATAACTACTCATAACCGTTCGTTGTTCCCCCTCCCCCCATAGTACGAGGGAGGGGGAACAAGACGGGCCTGTGGAACTATCCACTCCTGTTCCATCGCTCGATGAACAGTCATGAGATAAGAGTCGCCTGAATACCCCCTTTAGCCTGACAGACTGTCCCATTGCTGGTGATCCTGGCAGGAGGAGATACATTCATCGACTGTCCGACCAATCGAGGGCGTCCCGCTCGGAGCGCCCTTGTTCGTTTCGGGAAGGGACCCTGACGCAAGGATTCCATCTCTGTTAGGGAAGTCCGTAGGGACTGCGCGATCAGCCATGCGAGCGTCAAACTGGGACTCCAATACACTGCATCGCGCAGACGATCGACGAGATCGCCGGGAAGGCTGACGGTTAGCCTGACCATTCGAGGGGGTTGTTGCTGTCCAGCCTCTTGGGATCTGGAAGACGGACTAGGGGCACCACAATGTTCATTCTTGATCGAGCCACTCAAAATGGCCTGATTGGTCAGCGACATTGTACACCTCCTTATATTTCGCCCTGAGCTGATATAGCCCCCGGACTAGGTTGATTCATACTTCAGGCGGCTCCTGTCAGATTGGAGGGCTGCGCCGCTGCTAAATGGCAGGACGCAGCCCCGATGGCGGAAGCGCATGGCGGCAGGAGGACTCCGGATGGGCATAATCCAGAGGTAGTCCCACCGGCATGAGAGGCATAACCCTCTTGAGTGGGCACCCGTCGGCATTTCGCTTCGCCAATACACTTCTAGCTTCGACCATTGACCATCCGCCCCTTCTCTCTGGTGATGAGAAGAATACAGCGATACA
Source organism: uncultured Nitrospira sp. (assembly GCA_964530675.1). Taxonomy (GTDB): domain Bacteria; phylum Nitrospirota; class Nitrospiria; order Nitrospirales; family Nitrospiraceae; genus Palsa-1315. The sequence continues at coordinate 5,473 of CAZGYZ010000043.1, forward strand.
GCAACCCCTATACCACGGTTTTCCAAGTGAAAATAATCCGGGGCCTGCATCATAAGCTATTGAGTAGACGTGGCTTAACGAGCAAGGAGGAAAGATGCGGCCACCGGATAGAAGCGTATCCGTTTTGGTACGTTCCTTATCCTGCAAGATACAGGCATGGAAGAAATACAGCAGATAGAAGCTGTGGGAAGCTGAAGATGGGAACCAGGTCTATTGGTGGAGATGTTTCATCGCAGCAGCACAGAGCAGGATAAAGATGCCGATCCAGAGTGCAGCTCGTTGAAAGGGGATTGCTTCATAGGACTCCCCTTCTTCTTCTTCTGCATCATCGGACTTGAATAGCACCGTGTAGAGGAACAGCGTGAGGAGACAAAGGGCGAGAAATAGCTTGATGAAAAAGACGGTCAGATATTTGGCATGGTTCTGAATCCCGCTGCCGGTTTGCAAGGTGATAGCCTGATTGACGTAGTGGAAATTGATACCACCGGTAAACAGCAGGACGATGAGCAGGGTGCCCGCGACTTTTCTGTAATGTAGATAGAACGCGTCGGTGATCGGCTTGATCTGCTCCCTGGAAACCGCCTTCCTCAGCCCAGGAGTCACGGCCATAACGAGGAATGCGAGTCCGCCGATCCAGATGACCGCCGACAATAAGTGAAGCCAATGATTGATGATTGGGATCAGTGTATTGAGATCTGTGACGATGCTTTGGAGGGAATCCATGAAGAGATGGCTAATGGTTGATGGTTGATGGTTAATGATGGGAATACCCCTGGTCCATGCTTGATCTGTTCATTGCCCATCAGCCATTTACCATGAACCATATTAGAATTTGAAGACCGGCGTGTCGTTGCCGAAGCGTTTCTTGCGGAGTTCTTCCATTAACTCAATGGTGATCAGCGGAATGTTATTCTCACGCGCATGCTTTTCAACGCCTTTTTTCACCATGGCGCGTAAAAAATAGGGAATCCGGTTGAGTCGTGTTTCCGAGTCCCCATCCCACGCCACGGGGCTTTCTTCCGGCGTATTAAATGCGACTTTGATCTTCTCACCGCCTTTTGGCGTGTAGAGACACCATTGATCTTCGTCCAGCCAGTCTCCGTGATCGACGTAGGGGCGCGCGCGGCAGCCGCCGCAGATGTCTGTGTATTCGCAATCGCCGCATTTACCCTTCAGGTGCGGGTAGCGGAAGGAATTAAACACATCGGACTTTTCCCACAGGTCGACGAAGCTGGTCTCGCGGATATTCCCGGCGGAAAGCGGCATATAGGGGCAAGGGGTCAGTTCACCGTTAGGAGTTACGCGCGCGTAGTTGGTACCGGCGAGGCAACCGCCCCCCATATAACCAGTCGCCTTGGTAATCGGAGAGTTCGGATCCTTCTCGTACGCGAGCCGCTTGAAATGCGGCGCACAACGGGCCCGGACGAGCATGCCCTTGTAATTATCCTGACAGTTGACCAGGTAGCCGAGCACTTCTTCATATTGGGCCGGGGTAATGTCGGTCAGTTCCTCGCCGCGGCCGGTGCAGACCATAAAGAAGACATTGAGTACTTTGGCGCCAAGCTGATGCGCCCAATCGATCACCGAAGGCAGCTCCTGATAATTCATAGGCTGCGCGCTGAAGTGCACTTGGAAGGCCAATCCATTCCGCTTGCAGGCCTCAATGCCTGCGAGTGCGGCTTCCCATGCGCCGGGCACGCCTCGAAAGCGATTATGCTTCTGGGGATCGAGTGAATCGATACTGATGCCCATGCCCATCACGCCGATCGCGACCAGATCCTTCGCCGTCCGGTCGTCGATCAACATGCCATTGGTCCCGAACACCACCATGAAGCCGAGCTTCACGGCATGGCGCGCGATATCGAGGATGTCAGGACGGACAAGCGGTTCACCGCCCGTGATTACGAGGAGACAACCCTTGTTGACCACGGCAATCTGATCGATGAGCCGGTAGCACTCTTCGGTCGAGAGTTCATCGTCCCCGCCGGCTGATTTCGTCGTCGCGTCGAGATAACAATGGTCGCACTTGAGGTTGCAGCGCTTCGTGAGGTTCAGAGCGATGAGATAGGGTTTGAAGTCATCGACCGTCCGGCCGTCGTGCGGCGCAGGAACTGTGGATGGCGGAGTAAAGAATTGCGATACCTGTTGTTGAATGCTCCCGAACGCACCCGCAATGGAAGGGATATTCAAAACCGGCAGTGATTTACCCATAGTCTAGAAGAAATGTGGAGTTAGAAATTAGGAATGGTGAATGTGTGATGCGGGGGAATTGGCTGTTCGGTCAATTCCACATTCCACATTCATAATTCAAAATTGCAAAGCTAGGATTTCGCTTTGCCCGTCAGGTTCGCAATCATATCCTTCAGGTTGCCGGTCTTCATGGCTTCCGCCATGTAGTCCTTGGCCTGCTCGATGCCCTCGTGAGCCACTTCAGCTGTAATAACTATGGCGCCGATCTTATCGGCATGTTTTTCGATGAGGGCACGTGTACAGTCGCGCATAAACCCTTCAGGAGCCCGTTCGAGCCGTGATTGCGCCTCCGGCATCCAGGTATAGGGAGAAGCAGGGACAGGTTCCACCGCATGGCCATTCCCATTCCCCTGACCATGCTCGCGAGCGGCAATCGCGTCATTGACGCCATTTGTCGCAGCAGCCACAGTAGCCTGAGCTTCGGTCGAGGCGCCGGTTCCCTTATTGGCAAAGATGGGGGTGTAGTCTTCTGAAGCTGCTTCCCGAATCATGGGTGCGGCATATTCCAGCGTGATCGTGGTCATGCCGAGCTTCCGGGCGGTTTTCTCAATTTTGGCCTTGGCGCGTCTACGTTGGAAGCCGGCTGGGATCGCGCGGATTCCCTCTTTGGCATCTTTCGTCCACTGCATGGGGACGTCATCGTAGGCCAGGTCGGTTTCGAGAACCCCTTCAACATGCGCCGCCGCTTCAAAAAGTTGCTTGTCGACCAGTTTGAAGCGATCGCCTCCGGCAGCGCAGACCGGGCACTTCACAGGCGTCTCGCCCTTGCCAATGTAGCCGCAGCCGTCGCAGACAAAGTAATTCTGATTCATCCGATCCAAATAGGCTTGGGTGCCGGCACTCACTTTTGGTTTTTCTTCCACGACCTCGGTCATCATGCCACTGAGCGTCGAGCCCATGAGATCCTTCATTACGGATTCGTCAGCCTGCATCTTGTCACGGTCTATGCCCGCGGCATCCAGGCTGCCACCCAATGCGCGCATGGCGTCCATCGCGCCCTTGGGCAAAATGTGCCCTATGGCCGCATCGACCACCGTGTTGCTGATGATAGTGTGGCCCTTTTCGATGGCGTAGCGGTGAATCGCGGTCTTGGCGACGCCTCTGGCAAATACGGGAATCTTTTCCATCCGGCGGAGGGCTTCTTCAGTCCAGGCGATCGTGTATTCCGCCAGCGTATCGATCGGCGGCACGTACTTCCGGTTCGAAACCAGGATATTACAGGGCGCGGACCGCAAGAGATTCTCCGTGTTGCTGCCGATGTCCATATCCTCGTCGCTGTGCACACCGATCCGTCCGACGATCAGCAATGCCGGGATATCCTTGCGCACATATTGAATGATCTTCTCAAAGGCCTTACCGTCCAGCAGGGTGGTTTTGACGTCGGTTTGCTCGGCCTGAGCGATTTCGCGGCAGATGTCGAGGTGCGACTGGTAGATCTTCGCAAGTCCGCTATCGATGATTTCTTCGTGCAGTTTTTCCTGCTCCTTGAAGCGGAACACCTTGCCGGCTTCCTCGTTGAGAACACCCGAGATACTGTGAAAGGCAGCATAGTGGAAATAGGGATCGAAGGCTGAAATGGCTTCGACCGGCATGTTGAACGCCTTGCCCAGCGCCAGGCCGGTCATGAGTCCGCCGAAGGAATAGGGGCTGCCATCCACGGCAACTACGATTCTTCCGCCGGTCATCGGCTGGATTTGCTTGATGATCAGCATGTCTGAGTTCCGTACGCGACGAAGCACCCGCTCGGTATTGCTGCCGATCACGCTATCCTTCACCGCACCGACGCCCAAAGCGCCCATGATGACCAGGTCGTAGCCATTGGTATTGATGTCTTCGGCCAATACCTTCCAATTCCGGCCCTCAAGCGAGCGACGCTCGATCGGCAGGTTATTTTCAGCGCATTTCTTATCGACATAGTCGAGGTAGGAGTCGGTAATGATCTGGAGGCCACGGGTGATCAGCGAATCGTGGATTTGGCGCTGCCGGTCGAGTTCTTTTTCATCATGGTACTCTTCGGGCAACCCCGCCTCCATCTGTTTGAAACGCTTGTCATGCATTTTGGCTGCATAGACGTGGCTGCCCACGATCTTCGAGCCGAAGGCTTTGGCAAAATGGACTCCGACATCGACAGCGGTGTTGGAATGGTCGGAGTTATCGACCGGGACATAGATCGTCTTATACATCGAGATGTCTCCTCAAGATGCCCTCCAGGCCAGGGCGAACAAGAGTAATTCTCAAAATTTCCAAACGGTTGACGTACTTCCCCACCCTCAAAGAACGCACATGCTAGCACCGGCCTGAATTCGAATGCAAGGTGTCGATGGGGGCTGGTGGGACGACGTTAGGATGCTGGGGTCGCGACGGATTTTTCGCTCGACTCGTTTGCGGAGCGAAGGGATTGTCGGGAACGGAGGATTTCCTCCAGGGACAAGAGGGCATCGCGTCCGGAGTTCCCCTCAATGCCTCGGATCAAGTTCTGGTCGGCATAGGAGCCTGATTCTTTTGGAGCTTGGGACAGAGACCCCGTCCACTTCCGTGGGTCCCTGCTTCCCTCTTTCCGTTCCCAGGCCCGGAGGCAGGCCTTGGCGATGAACGAGTTTAACGGCGCCGGGTTATAGAGGAGCTTTTTGATACTCGTCGGGGTCAGCATCAGCGGGTTATAGCCAGCCGAGAGATAGCCTTCCTCTAACAGCCGTTCTTCAAGATCGGTGTTCGGCTGAATGCCCAAAAAGAACATCAGGGGGAAGACTCGCTCCTCACCAAGAATTGAAGCGACCTTTTTATAAGACTCCACGCTTTGGAGCAAGGACTCCTCGGTTTCTTTTGGGCTATTCAGCGAATAGTTGAGAATGACCTTCCCCTTGAATCCCGCTTCTGCCAGATAACGGCAGCCATCGTACAACCGCTCAAGCTTGAATCCCATGTGGAGGTCGTTCAACACCACTTGGGAGCCAGACGTAATGGCGACTTCGAGATCACCGACGCCGGATCGGACCATGAGCTTGGCCAACTCCGGGGTGATGAGCGATGTTCTGATATAGCCGGACCACTCGATCTCCAGTTTCTCGGCAAGGATCCGTTCAAGGATCTCGATACATTGGGGATAGGCTTCTTTCCCGGTAATGAACTGGGCGTCCGTGAACCAGAATCGCCTGGCACCCCATTGATGGTAATGCTGAGAAATGTCCTTGACGACCATGGAGGGTGGCCGGTACCGCACCCGCTTTCCTTCGATGTAGGGGTAAAGACAGAACGCGCAGTCGTAGGGGCAGCCTCGCTTCGACTGAACCCCGATGGATTCGCCCAGATATTCCCTATGCTGAGGAAAAATCGAGGTCAGGTAGGGCAAGTCGACGGTCAGCGCGTCAAGAAGAGCCGGCGAGCCCTGCTGGCCCTTTCGAACAGTCTTTCCTTCCCTGAGGATATAGCGCTCCTTTTCCAATGACTGGCCTTCAATGACCTTGAGAATGGCATCTTCACCTTCCCCGAGAATCCCGATGGTGCCTTCTGGGAGTTTCTGGATAAGCTGATCGGCAAAGGCAGTAAAAGCCCCACCACCGATCATGATCTGCGCCTTCGGGAACTCTTTCGCGACTAACCAGGGATAGGAGAGCGCCGCCCGGATATGGCTGTAGTAGCGATAGAGCTGTTTTACCCCTGCAAACGAAGCGGCGATCCGCTTGAGTGGATTGCTCGCAAAGTAAAAGTTAAACGCATGTTCCA
>CAZGYZ010000044.1:0-11402 GCA_964530675.1 uncultured Nitrospira sp.
TAACCAAACAAACGAGACAGACCAAACAAACCAAATAACGGTCTTCAAATGCTGGCGGACTTTTTCAGCATCCTGCTAGAGAGAAAGGGGCGCTCCATGTTAGATGACGTCAAGAATCGCGTGAGGGCCGTTGAGCAATTGGTCACTGAACTACGGGGGCATCTTTGACTTTGCCCGCATGACGGCCGAGTTGGCGCATCTCGAGCAACAGACATCGCAGCCTGACTTTTGGAACCACGCTCAGAGAGCCGCTAAAATTAGCAGGAAAAAATCTTCGATTGAGCGTGACCTCCAGCAGTGGCGTGATATCGATGGGAAGAGGAACGATCTGGGCGCGTTACTTGAATTGGCAGAAGAAAGCGGTGACGCCGGGCTCGTAAAGGAGTTGACCTTCGAACTGGATCAATTTGAGCCGAAGCTCGCAGCCCTACGGCTTGAACTTCTGCTTTCTGGCGAACTGGACCCCAACAACGCGATTGTGGCGATCCATCCTGGCGCCGGTGGGACGGAATCGCAGGACTGGGCGCAGATGCTGCTCCGTATGTATGTCCGTTGGGCCGAAAGCAAAAAATTCAAGGTCGAAACGCTGGACCTGCTCCCGGGAGAGGAAGCCGGCATAAAGAGCGTGACCCTGTCAGTAACAGGACCCTATGCCTACGGCTATCTCAAGGCCGAAGCAGGCGTGCATAGGCTGGTACGCATTTCACCCTTCGATGCAAACAAGCGGCGGCATACCTCCTTTGCCTCGGTCTTCGTCTATCCCGAGGTGGATGAAGATATCGATCTCGTCATCGAAGACAAAGATCTGAGAATCGATACCTTTCGGGCCGGCGGCGCAGGGGGCCAGAATGTGAATAAGGTCGAGACGGCCATCCGCATGACACACCTGCCGACCGGAATCGTGGTGCAATGTCAGAACGAACGGTCACAGCTCCAGAATCGCAATGGCGCGATGAAAGTCTTGAAGGCACGCCTCTATGAACTCGAACTGAAAAAGAAAGAAGCAGAGTTCAATGCGATCGTCGGCGAGAAAAAGGATATTGCCTGGGGCAGCCAGATTCGATCGTATGTGTTCCAGCCCTATCAAATGGTCAAAGATCTCCGGACTGGGTATGAAGTGAGCCAGGTAGCCGCCGTCATGGACGGTGATCTGGACGGGTTCATCGAAGCCTATCTGAAGATGAAGCAACTTGGGGTAACCGCACTCAGCTATCAACAGTCGGAAACGGACGAGTTCGATAACTGACCGAAGAAGGACTTCCGTAAAGGCACGTGATGGATGAACTGAACGAACAACAGCAGCAACGCATCAAGAAGCTCGACACCCTGCGTAAAGCTGGCGTGGCGCCTTACGGCACGCGATTCGACGTGAAGGATCGCGCGGGCCGACTGATCGAACTCCATGCTGAGAAAACCAAAGAGGTTCTGGAACAAGAGAAGATCTCCTGCACCCTGGCAGGGCGCATCGTTGCCTTGCGGCGATTCGGCAAGGCAAGTTTCGCGGTGCTGCAGGACGGATCCGACCGGCTGCAAGTCTACCTCAAGAAAGATCATCTATCCGAACAGGCCTATTGCGTCGCCGAACAACTCGATCTGGGCGATTGGATCGGCGTCACCGGCACCCTCTTTCGTACGAAGACCAACGAATTCACCGTCGAGGTGACGCAGTTGACCTTCCTGAGCAAAGCCCTCAGGCCTCTTCCGGAGAAGTGGCACGGGTTGACGGACGTGGAAACCCGCTATCGCCAGCGTTATGTCGACTTGATTGCCAATCCCGAGGTCCATGGCATCTTCGCCACGCGCAGCAGAATCATCGCCGGCATTCGCGCCTTCTTGATCGAACGGAGCTTCCTAGAGGTCGAAACGCCGATGATGCATCCGATTCCCGGTGGCGCGGCGGCAAAACCCTTTGTCACCCACCATAATGCGCTCGGCGTCGATCTCTATCTCCGCATCGCGCCGGAACTCTATTTGAAGCGGTTGATCGTCGGCGGCTTTCCTCGCGTGTTTGAAATCAACCGCAATTTCCGGAACGAAGGCATCTCGACGATTCACAATCCGGAATTCACGATGCTGGAGTTCTACGTCGCCTATGCTGACTATCAGGACCTGATCGTCCTCACGGAAGAACTCGTCTCCTCGTTGGCACAACAGATCCTCGGTAAGACGGTCATCAACTATCAGGGCAAGGAAATCGTACTCACGCCTCCATGGCGCCGCTGGTCTTATCATCAGGCGATTCTGGAGGTAAATAACCTCGATCCTTCCATCCTTGAGGATAAGGAAAAGGCGATTGCGGCAGCTAAAACCCTGGGTATCGCCATCGATCCAAAGTGGCCGCTCTTCAATATCGTGAACGAGATTTTCGAGGAAACGGTGGAGCCGAATCTGATTCAGCCGACCTTCATCACCGACTACCCGATTGATATTTCTCCGCTCGCACGGCGCAAAGATTCGAATCCGGTGCTGACCGACCGCTTCGAGCTCTACATCGCAGGCCGGGAGATCGCGAACGCCTTTTCAGAGTTGAACGATCCACTGGATCAACGGCAACGGTTCGAGGGGCAGGCGGCGCAACGGGCGGCGGGCGACGAAGAGGCGCATCTGGTCGATGAAGACTTCCTGCGGGCCTTGGAGTACGGCATGCCGCCGACCGCGGGCGAAGGCATCGGCATTGACCGGCTGATCATGCTCTTTACGGACCAAGCTTCGATCCGCGACGTGGTCCTCTTCCCTCAACTCAGACCCGAGAAATAACGTTGGCTCTCCCCTACGAAATCTTTGTCGGGTTGCGATATCTGCGCGCGAAGCGCCGGAATCGGACAATTTCATTGAACACCGTGGTCTCTATTGCCGGGATCACCCTCGGTGTCGCTGCCCTTATTGGGACGGTCGGCATCATGACCGGCTTCAAAGAAGACATTCAGGCTAAAATTCTTGGAACAACGGCCCATATCATCGTGCAGGATCGAATGAAGGACAACATGAGCGAGTACGACCCCATCGCCAAGCAGGTCGTAACCGTTCCTGGTGTCGTAGCGGCAACCCCGTTCGTGCTCAAACAGGTCTTGCTCACGACCCAGAGCGGCGTGCAAGGCATTGTGATCCGCGGCATCGACCCGCAACGTGAAGCGACGGTGACCGAGCTGGCCAAGAATCTCTCGACCGGAGAATTAGCCGATCTCAGCAGGCCGGTCAAGGTGAAGCAACCACCGGCCGACGATCCGAACGGCCCAGCAATCGAGACAGAAAAACCCGGCATCATCCTGGGCAAGGAATTGGCGCTGCGACTCGGCGTCTTTGTCGGGGATACGGTCAATGTGGTGTCTCCCCCCGCCGGTCCGATCAGCGCAATCGGCATGGTGCCGAAAATCCGCACCTTCGCGCTGGTCGCGCTGTTTCAATCAGGCATGTATGAATACGATTCGTCGTTGGCCTACATCGACCTCGCGGAAGCGCAGAAGTTTTTCAACATGGGACACACCGTGACGGGCATTGAAATTAAAGTCACGGACGTCTTCCACGCGGACGAGACGGCCCGTTCCGTGGAGCAATCGCTCGGCTTCGCCTATGGCGCGCGCGACTGGATGCAGATGAATCGCAATCTCTTCTCGGCGCTCAAGCTTGAAAAGACGATGATGTTTTTGCTGTTGGTGCTGATCACGATCGTGGCCTCCTTCAACATCGTGAGCACCCTCACCATGATCGTGACGGAAAAACAAAAGGAGATTGCGATCCTCAAAGCCATGGGCGCCACTCGAAAAAGCATCCGGCGCATTTTCATGCTGAACGGATTGATCATCGGCCTGTCCGGAACCGCCATTGGCATTCCGCTCGGCTATACCTTTCTCTGGCTGATCCAGACATTTTGGACCTTCGATCCCTCGGTCTATTACATCTCGCGGATCCCCGTCCATGTACAAGCGCTGGATGTCGTACTTGTGGCAGGCTCTGCCATTCTGATCAGCTTTGCCGCTACGGTCTACCCTTCGCTCCAGGCAGCCAAGCTTGAACCGGTGGCTGCGCTACGCTACGAATGAATATGCTGGCCTCTGTATCATTTTCCTTTCATCCTGGAGTCCCGGCGTGATCACCGTCACCGACCTGACCAAATCGTTCCCCATGGGCGGGCAAACCCTCACGGTGTTGAAGGGCGTCAATCTCCAGATTCAGCGAGGCGAGTTGATTGCGATTGTCGGGGCATCGGGAGCCGGAAAGAGCACGCTGCTCCATATAATCGGTACGCTCGATCGACCGACCACAGGAACAGTCCACTTCGACGGCCAGGATATGTTTCACCTGTCAGAAGGTGAACAGGCAAACTTTCGAAATCGGCGTATCGGCTTTGTCTTCCAGTTTCATCACCTATTGCCGGAGTTCACAGCGCTTGAGAATGCCTGTATGCCGGCGTTGATCCAGCGACGGAATCCCGCAGATATTGAACCGGAAGCCATCGCGTTGTTGCAGGAGGTCGGGTTGGGAGCCCGGTTACATCACAAACCAGGCGAATTGTCCGGTGGTGAACAGCAGCGCGTAGCGGTCGCACGAGCGTTGTTGCAGAAACCCGATCTGGTGTTAGCTGATGAACCGACAGGAAATCTGGATACGCATACAGGCGAGGCACTCTTTGCCATGATGCGTGAACTGAACAAAGCCCGCGGGACGACCTTCGTCATCGTCACTCATAACGATAAATTGTCCGCCCAAGCCGACCGAATCGTGCATATGCAGGACGGCCAAATTGTGTAAACCATAGAGGGGCAACCAACCCTTTACATTCATAGGGTCGCCTCCGTCTAACCTTGACGAGAGTCATTTCATCCAATAGACTCAGAAAAGTCTCTCGACTCGCAAGGAGTAGTCCTTCTATGTCTTATTATCGAGCTGTTCGTGCCGTTGCGATCTTCATAGGCCTGATGATTCCTGCACAGGCGATGGCTCTAGAGTTCGTTACGGTCGGTCCTCGTTCGATGGGTATGGGCGGAGCCGGTGTCGCTGTCACGACTGATGCCTTAGCCACCTATTGGAACCCTGCCGGGCTCGCGATGACCCAGACGGTGGATGTCAGGATTCAAGGTGGTGGACAGGTGATCGATCGTCTTGGCATCGCAGATGCTGTCCAGGATCTTGAAAATTTTAAGGACCCCTCCCCTGCTAACCTAGCCAAAGCTCAAGATATCCGCGATCGGATCAATCGAGATGGCGCCACGGTGTCGATTAATGGGTCCGCTGGTCTCTATATCAAAGGGCATCTGGGGGAGCATGCTTTCGGATTGAACGTCTCCGATGTTGCCACGGGCGGAGGATTTGTTTCCAGTTCAGACCCTGTAAGGGTGGTTTGCAATACCGGCCCTACTTGTGTAGGCGCAACATCTGTGTCCCTAACTGGCACGATGTCCCTCCGCGCATTAGAGGTCAGACAGGCTGCCTTCTCCTATGCCTATGCCTTTTCCGATAAAATGTTTTCTGTCGGCGTGACAGGAAAGTTTCTTCAAGGCGCTGCCTACAGTGGCAGCACGACACTCACCGGAGGCACCGACGTCACCATTACTGACAACTTTGGGAAGGCTACGACCTCGACGGCCTTCGGCATCGATGTCGGCGCCATCTACCGCCCATCTTCATGGCTGCGCTTTGGTCTGGTGGCGAAAGACATCAATCAACCGACTTTCAATGATGTCGGCGGAGGAGAGCTGAAACTTGGCCCCCAAGTTCGAGGCGGTGTCGCCATCAACCCCTATTCCTCGTTGACCTTGACGGCAGATGTGGACGCGACCTCGAACAAGACCTTTGTTCCAGGCGTCAAGAGCCAGGTGTTGAGTCTGGGAGCCGAACAGACCATCTTCTCTGAGTTCTTGTCGTTCCGCCTCGGCGCCTTCAAGAATATGAAGGATGCCGGAACACCCTTTACCCCTACTGCAGGGTTGGGCCTACGGATCTTTGCATTCCGTGCCGATGTCGGCGGCGGGTATGACTTCCGGGAACAAGGCGCGTTGGTTTCCGGCTCTATCTCTTTGACATTCTAATGGTATACTGGCCCATGTTCATATTTCATAATCTCCGATGTGTCATCTCCCTCTGCCTCCTTTCTCTCCTCATCGCCGGCTGCGGCGGCTTGCAGGAAGTGTGGGAAGGACCGGGCGCAAAAATATTCCGTCCGCAAGCTATTGCGGTGCTTCCCCCCATGGCGAGTCAATACGACAGCGCGCGCGAGGATATTCAACAGGTCCTGTCGGATGCAATTAACAAGACCGTCAGTATCGAGCGCGTGGTGTCTCCTGAAAATGTGACGGATATCTTCCAGGCGTCGAAAGAAGCATTCGATGCGTTGGTATTCTACTTCTCCCGCCTGGAAATGACTGGTCAGTCCGACAAGGACTCAGCGGTGAAATTGGGCAAGGCCTTGAACGTGGACTCGTTCTTAGTCGTGAGGGTAAATTCCTGGGAATACGTGCGCAAGGAAGGCGATAATGTCGGTCGAGTCGGCCTGAGCCTCCGTCTGGTCGATGCCACCACCGGTACTACAGTCTGGAAAGCACGACATGAACGGTCGAGCAGCTATATGTTCTATAGACCGAACTTAAAGGATGTTGCGAAAGAACTGGCAGCTGAGATGATTAAGGCCATGCCTCCCCAAGCCAAACAATAGTCCCCGCCTCTCTCTTGTTCAATTGGTCTATCTGGTTTGTTTGGTCTATTTCGTTTGTCTGGTTTTTTTGGTTGGACGAAACTAACCAGATGAACCAAAACAACAAAACAAACCAGATCAACCAGAGAAGCCAGACAGACTTACCTTGTCCCGGACGTGCCCGCCACCGAAGTTCTGCTGTGCCGAAATTGATTTCTTTGGCCTGCTGGGATAATCGAACAGCGAGAGACAAACGACATATCACGAGCAAGAACATCGGATCGGAATTACTACAGAAGTTAGAGTTGCTTCGGCAGAACCGTAAAGCCCTCGCGCTGTGCGGCTTCGCGCAGACGGTGATCCAGACAGACAAACTCATGCCCTGAGGCCTGTCCGTTGGCCCACACAATGGCTGCTGCCAATTGCAACGCATCTGCGGCTCGGAGCGGATGCAAGAGCAGGACACGCCCCGCCTGCGCTCGAGCGGCAACGCTCGGCTCGATTTCCGTCCATGCGGCCATCAAGGCATGCAACAGGGTTCGCGCTTGCGTTTCGTCTGTCGTAGTGAGTGCCTCTTCACGTCGTAATCGAGCCAATGCGGAATAACACTCCACCGCTGTCCCCCACCAGGCGACCACGGCGCCGTCGCGCGCACTAAGTTTTTTCAAGTTGAGTGTGTGTGGTTCCTGAAGACAGAGCGGTAACACCGCTGAGGCATCCCAGAACTTCATCGGCCCTCGGTACGTTCAGACAACAACGCTTTGACCGCCTGTCCCCGTCGATCTCGCGGACGGCGCATGTTCCAAAACCCGGCCGGCAGCTTCCCCGTTCCCAGACGAACCAACCCCGCGCGTGCCAGGTCTCGAAGATGTGCCGACCCAATCTCGCCATGGCGAGGCAGCGGCACCAGCTTGGCAATCGGTTTGCCCCGTTCCATCACAATGACTTCTTCTCCGGCTTTGACCTTCGCCAGGCACGCACTCAACGTCGCTTTCAGCGTAGACACCGCCGCAGACTTCATAATGAGACCTCCATGGTCAGATTGAACATGACCATTATAGTCTCTTCTTGATGATCAGACAAGCCCATCGGCACTATGAAGCAGGGAAAGACTGACGACGAATGGTGGTCCGGAAGTGCTGAGTGCTGAGATGGAGGGATGAAGAGCTTATGGCCTAAAATGAGGCGAGTAAAGAACCCCGCCCTACCGGGCGGGGCATCCAAAGGCGATTCTTCGTGAACTTTGCTCGGCCTCAGTCCATCTCGCTTACTGCAACCTTGCCTGGGACAAGGTATGTCTTAGCGTGTTTTTGCCTGGGCCGTTCTCATGGCGGTTTTCAATGAGCGGACAAATGCTGCGACGTGTTTCACCATATCTGGTTTCTGTTGGTGTGCGGCGATCTGCTTGACGATTGCGCTGCCGACGATCACCCCATCGGCAATGGCCGCGACCTTGGCCGCGTCTTCCGGCGTTGCAACTCCAAATCCAACTGCTACCGGAACATCGGTGACCTTCCTGATTTTTTCGACGTTCTTAGCCACATCGTCCAGGTTGGCCAATTTCGCGCCTGTGATGCCGGTCAGCGACACGTAATAGACGAAGCCCTGAGACTGGCGCGCTACGAAAGTCCGCCGTTCTGGTGTACTCGTAGGGGCAAGAAGAAAAATTAGCGGAAGCCCAGCCGCTGCGGCAGGTCCTCTGAGCGGACCTGCTTCATCCGGCGGCATATCAGGCAAGATAAGTCCGTCAACACCGGCCTGAGCCGCCTCATGGCAGAACCGTTCAGGACCGAATGCGTGAATACTGTTGTAGTAGGCCATCAGGACCAATGGAATCTGAGTTTTCTCCCTGAGGCCTGTGATCATGGACAGAATCGTTCGAAGCGATGTCCCGCTGCGCAAGGCTCGCTCTGCCGCCTGTTGGATCACGGGACCATCGGCGATGGGATCGGAAAACGGGACACCCAGTTCAATAATATCGGCCCCGGCCTGTTCTAATTCCACGACAAGTTGTTCGGTGACTTGTAGTGAGGGGTCGCCCGCCATTACATAGGCAATGAGGGCCTTCTCACCTTTCTGCAGAAGCTGCGCAAAGGCACGGTCGAGCTTCGAGGTCACAGTGTGATCCCTCGCATCTTCGCAATCTGCTGGACGTCTTTATCACCACGACCGGACAGATTCACAACTAGAATCTGGCTCTTTTTCATTGTGGGCGCGACCTTCACCGTATGAGCAATGGCATGGGCGCTTTCGAGGGCCGGCATAATCCCCTCTTCCCTGGCCAGCAGATCGAACGCGGTCATGGCTTCCTCGTCGGTCACCGAAGTGTATTCGGCTCTGCCTTGATCCCGCAAATAACTGTGCTCCGGACCGATCGCGGCGTAATCCAACCCGGCTGAAACAGAATGGGTCAGATTCACCTGTCCATCCTCACCCTGGAGCAGATAGGTCATGGTGCCTTGCAAGACACCAGGCTTTCCTCCGGCAAAACGCGCAGCATGCTTTCCACTTGCGACCCCCAGGCCGCCGGCTTCGACGCCGATCATTTTGACCTTTTTGTCCCGGATGAATGCATGGAAGAGTCCTATGGCATTACTGCCACCGCCGACGCAGGCAACGAGGCAATCAGGCAATCGGCCCTCTGCCGCAAGAATCTGCCGCCTGGCTTCACGTCCGATGATGGATTGGAAATCCCGGATCATCATTGGATAGGGATGGGCTCCAAGCACCGAACCGAGGATGTAGTGGGTCGTGCGGATATTCGTCGTCCAATCCCGCATGGCTTCGCTAATGGCATCCTTCAGCGTGCGGCTTCCCGCATCGACTCCCGTGACGGTCGAGCCGAGCAATCTCATGCGGAAAACGTTCAGCGCCTGGCGCTGCATGTCTTCCGTTCCCATATACACTTCGCATTGAAGCCCGAACAGCGCCGCAACGGTCGCTGTCGCCACCCCATGTTGTCCGGCTCCGGTTTCAGCGATAATGCGCGGCTTCTTCATCCGCCGGGCCAGGAGCCCCTGCCCGATCGCATTATTGATCTTGTGGGCTCCGGTATGACAGAGGTCTTCGCGCTTCAAATAGATCTTCGCTCCACCCAACCGCTTCGTGAGCCGTTGTGCAAAGTAGAGCGACGTGGGGCGGCCGACATAGTGTTTTAAATAATAGGCCAGTTCGGACTGGAAGCGTCTGTCTTTTTTCGCACGGGCATATTCCTGCTCCAATTCAAGCAGGGCGGGCATGAGCGTTTCAGGGACATAGCGTCCGCCATACGCGCCGAAACGACCTTGTTTGTTGGGAACAGAATTCATCAGCATCCTCATGTTCGTATGGCCAGGCGAAACGGGGGACGGTTCGAGGTCCGATGTTCGAGGTTTTCTGAACAGCGAGCCCTGATCTTCGAACTTGGAGTCGCGCATTTCTCGCACGTCCGCGCTTCACGCGCCACAGTATAGCCAGGCTCACGCCAGAGAGACAACTCTGACAGCGTGAATAAATGCACGCACTTTCTCGTGATCCTTCCTGCCAGGTGCCTGTTCAACGCCGCTGCTCACATCCACGCCGTAGGGTTGTACCGCCTGGATCGCCTTCTCGACATTATCCGGGGTGAGCCCACCTGCTAGAAGCACGCTTGCAGCCTTGGCTACCTCTGCAGCGAGTTGCCAATCGATCACCTGTCCGGTGCCTCCATAGGCCTGATCGGAAAAGGCATCCAGTACGAACCCTCGAACGCCGGCCCGCCCACGAAACTCCGCTAAGGCGAGAAACGTACTTCGATCCTTCACTCGAAGTGCCTTCAGGACTGTACGGCCTAACTCTTTGCAATAGATTGCCGACTCGTTTCCGTGCAATTGCGCAATGGCGAGTCCGCAGTCGTCCATCAGGTTTCTGACCACTTGTTGCTCTTCATCGACAAACACCCCTACCGGTATCACCAAGGGAGGCAGGCTCATAATGATCTGCCGCGCCAGCGTGGGCTCGATGTACCGTGGGCTTTTCCGATACAACACAAAGCCTAAGGCATCGGCCCCGGCGGCGACTGCCACGGCGGCATCCTCGGCGTTGGTGATGCCACAAATTTTGACTTTTGGTGTATCGGCCATCTCAACTGCTCCGCACGTCTAGACAAGTCAGGTCTGTCTGGTCCATCTGGTTGGTCTGGTTTGTTTGGTTTATCTGGTTGATTTGGTTCATCTGGTTAGTTTCGGTTAACCAAAAAACCAAACAAACTAAACAGACCAGACAAACCAAACAACGGTCTTTTTATGCTGGCGAACTTTTTCAGCATCATGTCAGGCATGTGACAGAGCTGGATCTCCTCGTAGCTCACGGATCTTGTCCCCGATGTCATCAGCCCGAATGAGCGATTCTCCGACAAGCATGGCGTGGATACCTGCTTCAACCAACCGTACGACGTCGGCGCGCTGGTGAATGCCGCTCTCGCTGACGATCAGCTTGCCGGGTGGAATTCGTTTTGACAAACGTAGCGTGACCTCCAGATCGGTTGTGAAGGTCTTGAGGTCTCGATTGTTGATGCCGATCAGCCTGGCCTCCGGGAGCCGTTCCAATACCCTATCGAGCTCTCGCTCGTGATGAGTTTCGATGAGCACATCCAAACCCAACCCTGAAGCGAGGGCATAAAAATCGATCAATTGCTGCCGTTCAAGCGCGGCGACGATTAAGAGAACCGCATCGGCTCCGTAGGCTCGCGCTTCGTAAAATTGGATCTCGTCGACCATGAACTCTTTGTTCAAGGCAGGCAGGGGCACCGACTGTT
>CAZGYZ010000045.1:0-11315 GCA_964530675.1 uncultured Nitrospira sp.
CACTCGGAATGGATGAGGGTGGGAACGGTCGGAAAAATAAAGGGCGCGAAACTAGAAACGGGGCAAACAAGGGGATCGGGAATCGTTTCTGATTGTTCAGCCCGAAATCCTCTCCTAATACCCTACGTCAGCCCTATCTGCTCCTTGCACCACACCCCTAACCTATAACCTTTCACACATATCGCGCCTCACGCCTAACGGTTCACACCATCATAGTTTCGCTGCGCGTGGCGGGGCTGGTCCATCTCGTCTATTTGGGTTATCTGGTCTTTCTGGTTTATTTGATTGGCCGAACGAGGAGGCTTAGACAGACCTGCACACCAGAGCGCTAGGAGACAATCAGTACCAGGAGCAGATTGCAGTGATTCTGTTTCTTACCGTAACAGAGAGCATCATTATCGCCGCGAGACTGATTCCGATCGCATCCATCACCAGATCGTCGACGTTAGATTCCCTGCCTTGAATCGATCCTTGGAACACTTCGGTCCAGAGACCAAAGACAAACGCTGCACCTGCTGCGACTGGAAGCGCATAGGCTAATGGCCATGCACGACGTTGCAAGCCGCGAGTCAGCAACAGGGCCAAGATGCCATAGCCCGGCGCATGGGCCCAATCCAGAAAATTACCAGGCACATGCGACAGCAGCTGTCCGGAAAGACCGATTCCAGGAACGATAATCGCGCCGAAATAGAGCAGGCCCATGTAGCCCAATACAATTCCGAGCGCCAAAATCACCTCCTCGGTGTCTACGATAACGCTGTTGTGGCACGGTGAACATTCCATTGCCCCCATTTCCAGGACAATAGGATACCGCCAGGCACGTCTTGAGAAGATACAAGACTCCAAGGGAGATAACTATTGGGCATTAGTAGGGGGAATAGCGGTCAGGGACCGTAAAGCACGAGACAGGGTTGGATTGTCTATTTGGTTTATCTGGTCTATTTAGTCTGTCTTGTTGCCGGATCGGCAAACCCACCAGAGGAACCAGATAGACCAGAAAAATCATATGAACAAATGAACAAGAGAGATGAGCTAACACTTCAAACTTGAAATCGCAAATTGCGATATCAGGTTCGAAGTAGCAAGTTAGATCTGATAGATGACGGAAAGACTGGTCTCGTTACAGTGTCCGAGCGCAGAGCACTTCATCTTCGCGGAGAACTTCAAGAGCGGAGGCGGGAACGGCAGTCACGATGATCGTATCGCCGACAGCGTTGAAGACTTCGATCGAGTACCCTTCGGTACCGTCAGTAGCCGTGTGATGGTCTACCAGCTTGACGATGTCGCCCCGACGGAGACGATGCACGGGTAGGTCACACGTCAATGCCACATCAGTATAAAGCTCGAACTTCATCCCATCCTCCGTCTGTCTGGAATCAGTGTAACGAACTTCGTGACTCCCGACAAGTGTTCAGTCATCCAAATGGTGCGAACGGCCAGCTCCATGCCATTTGGGCCAATGAGAGCGCCGCAGATCTCGTAATATTGTCCAAACTTATTGGACTCCAGTGGCACCGCATCTACTGACACAATCTGTGCGCGCAAATCGTGCAGCAGTTGGCCGGCATTTTCCAAGCCATAGCCAGCCTGCGCCAGAAAGGCCGACTTATCACCACGCACTTGTGGCAACAGCAGGTAGCGCATGAGCTTGTCTTCAGCAATAGTTGTGTCGACCGGCAATCTCATATTGAGTCAGATGCACTTTACTGAATAGTCTTTCCAAGCATGCCGCTCTCCTCATGAGGAGCACCGCTATCAATACTCCCTCCAAGCTCGCTCGTTTCCACTCAAGGGTGGTGCGGCCTGGTCGATCCTTGATTGCGCGCGTCGAACGAGCACATTCCTATCGTGCGCGTTCCGCGAGCAGGAGGACGACTAGGCCGTGCTCTCCTGTTCCATCCAAGCTCGCTCGCTTCTCACTCCAAGTGGGTGGCCTGGATTGGTCCCCAACTGCGCATGTCGAACGACCACAGCTAGCAATGCCCCCGCCAAGCTCACTCACATTCTATTTTCAAGGGGTGGCCCGATTGGTCTCCCACTGCGCGCGTCCTTCTCACCCGCCCACCCACTGGCACGCCGAGACGTGCCAATAGCCCGAGCGAGCGCCTTCGGAGGCCGCGCGTTGCGCGAGCAAAGGAGACCAACGGGCTACCCCTACTTCCATCCTTCGCCCCCTGTCCCCCCGCCAAATCCTCCGAAGTTTCCGCCGAAGCCTCCTTGCCCTGTTCCCCAATACTCGCCTTTTTGAATCCGTTTGAAGGGATGCCGAAGGTCGGGACGGCTGACCCACCAGAAATACGCGAACGCTCCAATGCCTGTGAAAATGGCGAGCCAAAATCCCAGGCCTTTGGAATGTCCCTTCGCAATGTCGCCGACACGGACCTCTTGCACAGGAGAAGCGAGCGCCACCACAGTGAGATAGAGGCCTTCGCCGAAATGCCCCAAATCAATCGACGGTTGCAGACTCTCGCGGCCGACTTGATTCACCACCGCGGGAGTAATCACCGGCCACATCTTCCGACCCAGCGTAATCGCAGCCTGTCGTTCCTGCACCGCAACCAGCACCATCACGCCATGTTCTTGTTGCGTCGATCCGATGCCCCACTTCTCATAGAGGGCCGTCGCATACTCGTTGGCCGACCCAAACGGCTTGATGGTCGGAACGGTCACCACAACCATTTCTACGCCGGTTTTCCGCTCAAGATCCTGGCAGACGGACCGTATGCGCTCTTTCCAGCCCCCATCGATTGCCTGCGCATGGTCACTCACATAGCCTTGAGGCCCCGGCAACGGGATCTTGGATCTTTCGTAAGGAGCAGCTTGAGCGATTCCCGCGAAGAGGACAAAACAGAAAGCCAACGCCATTCCGACGATCTTCGTCATCGCTGTCCAGACTGCGGCAGTTGTTCGACTGCGCGTGCAAGCAGAGTCGCGGCCTGTAGATACCGGTCAAAAAGACGCGGCACTTCGTGGAGACCAGGAGTAATCTGTCCACGCTTGAGCAACCAGGTATCCAGCAAACCCTGCAGATCCAATTTCAGCTGCGCAGCAACGTCCTCGATCACCGCATCGGAATGAGAGAGGACGGGACGACCGAGAAGACGTTGGACCCCGCGCAGCAAGGGAAGGGTTGCAGTGATCGAGAGCGGCAGTAAAATCATCGTGGCCTCCTCGCCTCCGCCCCCTTCAACATAGCGCTGGCGCAAACGTAAGACATTACTCGTGAGGCCCTGGACTACTGCCTCTCTCAGCCGATCGGTCTTCACGTGAAAGCCAATGAAGGGATCGCGTCCGCCCAACACGCGGTGCTGTTCTTGGATCTCCAGAAACTCAAGTGGAAAGACGGCTGCCGACCTGTGCAACTCCTCCTCCGTCAGAAAGAGAGGGACCATAATCTGTTCCTTGCTCCAACGACGGTGCAACGTACTGTACTGTTTGAGCAGGGCGCTGTCGTACGAGGACACCAGGAGAAGAATGTTCAAGTTGGACCGCCCCGGGAGAAATTCCCCGCGCACAGCGCTGCCGTAGAGCAGCATGCCTTCCAACTGCTCTCCGAATACACCTGTAACCTCCTTCACATAGGTCTGCAGTCGCTTCTGTATGTCGTTCGGCAACCCCTCGATCAGACGTTCAGCCCTGTCCATATCCCTCATGACGACATCGGATGCGGAGATTTTTCATGCGAACGTATATCGGGAAGAAACCCCGCGGCAATGACGCGATCGAGCTGATTGAACGGCGGCATCGTCCGCAACCCCGCCATGGTCGACAGAACCTGGTAGCGAAGCCGTGCGTTTCGATCCAGCGTCTGAAACACGCGATCGCGCAGGAATGCCACCACTGGATTTTCCGTATTCCAATAGAACACTTGTTGATCGGCCAATTGCTGCAACATGGTGACTTGCGGCCGCCTGATTCGTTCAAATTCTTTCAGCCTGGCGGAAGAGTAATCTCGATCGGCAAGACAACCAGGCAACAGATCGGACAGAACCATCGCATCGACCATGGCCTGCATGCGGCCCTGCGAGGCATGGGGATTCATCGCATGGGCGGCATCGCCAATGAGGACAGCTCCATCCGCTACCCAGGTCGGCGTTCTCACCCTCCCAGTCGGCATATAGGCGGTCTGGCTCCAATCGCTCAGACGCCGGAATAGCCCGGAAAATTGCGGCGCGATCTGGCTCCACATCTGCTGTAACGCAGGGATACCCCGCTGCTTCACGGCCTCCATCGAATCCTTGGGAATCATGTAGAAGAGATAGACCTTATTCCCCGCCGCCGGAAAAATTCCCAAAATAGTCTTGTGCCCAACGTAGTAGAACGATTCCGATACCGGCTCCTCCGATTCGAGAATCGCGATCAAATACCCGTCAGGATACAGATACAGATCAGCGGGAATTTTCAGGGCCTCACGTACTTTCGAAAAGGCGCCATCTGCGCCGACGACAACCTTCGCACGGATCGTATTGGCGCCTTCCGGACCTTGCGTGGATAATCCCACCACCTGGTTTCCCTCGCGTAATAGTCCTGTAAAGGAGGTCCCGTAGCGGAGCGTCACGCTCTTCTGCTGCTGCACTGCCGCGACAATGGCATGGTGTGCCACATTCGGCAAGGTCACAATGGCACGATTGTAGGGCGGCGGCAGATCGTCATAGTCGATGCTACAGAGGCGCGTCCCGCCGACCCGGCAAAAATGAAAGTGCCGCACAGACCTCGTGGCATCTGCCGGCAACGACTGCAACACGCCCAAACGATCGAGCACATGCTGGCCGTTCGGTTGGAGAATCTCTCCCCGCAACCCTTTGGGTGGGCCGACGGCCTGATCCAACACGATGGTGCTGACGCCCTGCTTCGCCAGCGCCATGGCTAAGACGGCTCCTCCACCCCCTGCCCCTACCACCGCCACGTCTGTCTGTTCAGTCATCGCTCCTCATAAAGAATAGGCTAAGGTCGAGGTTGAGGCTAAGTAAGATCGAGGTTTCACACAGATTGATAGTTCATTCTCACTATTCCTCAACCTTGACCTTAACCTCAACCTTCCCATTTACTTCCATTCCCGATACCGATCGTGATCGTTCCACATTGCCAGAAACTTCTCCCGGGCCTTGGCAGTGATCGCAAGATCGGTAATGACGTCGAGCCGCTCATCGTTATAGCGATTGCCACTCGTCGTGTGGTTCATCGAACCGGACACATTCACTTCATCGTCGATCACCACCTGTTTCAGGTGCATCAGCCCATCATGCTGGTTCACGAGAATAGGGATGCCGGCCAATTGTAACGTGTGGAGTGCCGTGAGCTGCTTCACGTCCTCCGTGCGCTTCAGATCGGTGATCAGGCGCACATCGACTCCCCGCTTCTTCGCTGCGACCATTGCCTCCACCGCACGGGGAGAGGTCAATCCATAGACTGCCACATAGAGGTAGCGTGTCGCATGCCGATAAAGCGTGGTCAGGCGATCGAGTGGCGCGTCGTCTGGCCCGTAGTAGACCTCCACCGTCGCGCTCCATCCGGCCCCGGCTGGAACTGCGAGCAGCAGCCCGACGAGACACAACGACAGCATGCTGCGGTTGGGCATGACCGCTCTCATCGATGGCGGATGGTGAACAGAGTCATTCGAGTTCAAACAACATCTTGAAATGGTCGTCCGTGGCCTCCCAGGCCTGAGGAGCCTCTGTGGCGAGCCACTGTTGCAGGAACTGTTTTTGGCCCGACGTGAGTAACTGTTTGATCTGGTGTGAGCGGCCTTGGAGGGGCTGCAGAAACCCGACTCGCTTCTGGAAATCCAATGTCGCTGTGCGGACATACATGCTCGTGAAGGATGTCGGTGAGTCGTCCTCTCCATCGCCTTGAATCCAAACCGATAAAAACTTCTCTAACTGGAGTCCGGCGCTATCCATCGCGGGATCGGTATCATGGAATAACTCGTTTTCAGACTCCTTAAGTGACGTAGCCTCCGCGGACCTGAACATGAAATTGCGTTTCCACATATGAGTCGTCATCCAAAAGATGGCATAGTGGCGGCGGATCGCGGACAAAGTCAAGACACGAGGCGACCAGGTTCGTTACCTTGACATTGGCAAAGTTGCTTTGATAACGTGTTGAAATTGTTTAATCTCTGGGCCATGTTAGGAGTCTTCATGCAGGTGAAAATCAACGGTAAGGCAGAGGAGATTTCAGGGGGAACGGTCCTTGATCTTCTCCAGGCCAAAAAGATTGAACCGCAAATGGTTGCGGTCGAGGTCAACGACACTATGTTGGACCGAAACCACCTCGCCACCACCAGTCTGAACGACGGCGACCGGGTCGAATTCTTGTTTTACATGGGAGGCGGCCTATGACCATGCCTCTGCATAAAGATATTACCGAACTGATTGGACGGACTCCCCTTGTACGCCTAAATCGGTTGTCCCCTACAGGCGGAGCGACGATCTACGGGAAAGTTGAGTTCTTTAATCCAGGCGGAAGCGTCAAGGATCGAATCTGTCTCAATATGATCGATGAGGCGGAACGACTGGGCGCATTAAAACCGGGCGGCACGATCGTGGAGCCGACCAGCGGAAACACCGGGATCGGACTGGCATTAGTCTCAGCAGTCCGTGGCTATAAGCTGATTCTTGTGATGCCGGAGAGCATGAGCATGGAGCGGGCGAGCCTCTTATCGTCCTATGGCGCACAGCTTGTATTGACGCCAGCCTGGGAGGGTATGAAGGGTTCGATCCGCGAGGCCGAAAGCATCATCGCGCAGAATCCTTCGTATTTTATGCCGGATCAGTTTTCCAACCCGGCCAATCCGGCGATGCATAAGAAAACCACGGCGATCGAGATTCTCGAGTCGCTCGACGGAAAGATCGATGCGTTTGTCGCGGCTGTCGGCACGGGCGGCACCATTACCGGATGCGGAGAACTGTTCAAGGAACGGAATCCCAAGGTGCAAGTGATTGCGGTTGAACCGGCCGGATCGCCGGTCTTATCCGGTGGAGAGCCTGGACCCCATAAAATTCAAGGCATCGGCGCGGGGTTCATCCCGAAAGTGTTGAACCGGGCCATTCTCGATCGCGTCATGACCGTGACCGATGACGAGGCCTATCAAACTGCCAAGCAGCTCTCGAAAAAGGAAGGCCTTTTGGTCGGCATTTCTGCAGGAGCCAACGTGTTTGCCGCGCAGAAAGTGGCCCAGGAGCTTGGGCCAGGTAAGAATGTGGTCACCATCCTCTGCGACACAGGCGAGCGGTATATCAGCATCGAGAAATACTTCAATATCTGACGTGAGGGGTAAGGGGTGAGGCGTAAGGGGTAACGGAAAGAACTAGCGGTCAATCACATCGCTTTACGTTTTACGCCTAACGGAATTTCGAGATGGAATTTACTGACGATCAGATAAGCAGGTACAGTCGGCACATTCTTTTGCCTGAAGTCGGAGGCAAGGGGCAAAAGAAGATTGCCAAGGCCAAGATTCTCCTGGTCGGCGCGGGAGGCCTCGGTTCGCCTGCGGCGCTCTATTTGGCCGCAGCTGGTGTCGGTACCATCGGCCTCATCGACAGTGATGTGGTGGACCTGACCAATCTTCATCGACAGATACTTCACCATACGTCGGACGTAGGCCGCCCCAAAGTCGTCTCAGGCAAAGAAAAGATTCAGGTGTTGAACCCCGACGTCCAGGTCTCGACGTACGAAGAGCGGCTGACGGCCGGCAATGCGCTGAAGATCGTCAGCGACTACGACATCGTCATCGACGGGGTCGACAACTTCACGGCCAAATTCTTGATCAACGACGCCTGTTTCTTTGCCGGAAAACCGTTGGTCCACGGAGGCATCCTCCGTTTCGATGGGCGTGTGACGACCATTGTGCCGAAACAGTCCGCCTGTTATCGTTGCATCTTCAAGACTCCGCCGCCGGCTGGGCTAGTAGCCTCCTGCCAGGAGGCAGGCGTGATCGGCGTATTAGCCGGCATCATTGGAACGATTCAAGCAACCGAGGCCTTGAAACTCATTCTAGGTATCGGTCATCCTCTTACGAACCGATTCCTGGACTTTGATGCCCGCAAGACACTATTCAGGGAAATCAAAGTGAAACGCAATCCCGACTGCGCGCTGTGCGGCGCGCACCCGACGATTACCGAACTGTTCGATGACGGCGATCCGTTTGCCGGCTGTGCCGTCCGGCCGTAATTATTGATCTAGCAAGGTGGAGTCGCCATGGCCACAATGAAAGCCCTTGTCTGTCGCGAGTGCGGTAAAGAATATCCAACGAAAGCGATCCATGTCTGCGAGATGTGCTTTGGCCCTCTCGAAGTGAAATACAGCTACGAGGAGATCAAGAAGAGCATTTCCCGTAAGAAGATCCAGGATGGTCCACACAGTATCTGGCGCTATGCCGATCTCCTGCCTGTAGAAGGGCCGAACTTTCTCGGTCCCCATGCCGGAATGACCCCCCTGGTGCGCGCGAAGAATCTCGGCGCCTACCTCGGATTGGACGAGCTCTACATTAAGAACGATACGGTGAATCATCCCACGCTGTCGTTCAAAGATCGGGTCGTGGCCGTGGCCATCACCAGGGCTCGCGAATTGGGATTTGAAACCATTGCCTGCGCCTCGACCGGCAATCTGGCCAATTCCGTCGCCGCCCATGCGGCTGCCGCGGGGATGCGCGCCTACGTGTTCATTCCCGGCGATCTAGAAGCTGCGAAGGTGCTCGGCAACTTGATCTACAAACCCAACGTAGTGGAGATTGAAGGCAACTACGATGACGTCAATCGGCTCTGTAGCGAAATCGCCGGCGAACACGGCTGGGCGTTCGTCAATATCAACATCCGTCCCTACTATGCAGAAGGTTCGAAGACGCTGGCATTTGAAACCGTCGAGCAACTCGGCTGGCGCACGCCCGATCAAGCCGTCATCCCCATGGCGTCGGGTTCCCTGCTGACGAAAATTTGGAAGGGCCTCCACGAAATGAAGTACGTGGGATTGATCGATGAGGTCAAAACCAGGATCAACGGGGCCCAGGCCGAGGGCTGTTCGCCAATTTCTACGGCCTTCAAGGCAGGGCGCGACTTTTTCAAACCGGTGAAGCCCAAGACCATCGCCAAGTCGCTGGCCATCGGCAATCCTGCCGACGGGTACTATGCCCTGAAGGCCACGGCGGAGAGCAAGGGTTCCATGGACATGGTAACCGACGATGAGGTCGTGGAGGGCATCAAGCTGCTAGCGCAGACGGAAGGAATCTTCGCCGAAACGGCCGGTGGTGTCACGATCGGTGTGCTGCAAAAGCTGGTGAAAAACGGCACGATCAAAAAAGGCGATCTGACCGTAGCCTATATCACCGGGAACGGCTTGAAAACCCAGGAAGCGGTGATCGATGCGGTCGGACGGCCGGTCCGTATTCAGCCAAGTTTGGTCGCTTTTGAGAAAACATTTAAAATGGGAAAGAACGGTGGTGGTGACTCATGATTAAAGTCCGCATTCCGACTCCGCTACGCCCGCTCACCAAAGGCCAGGGAGAAGTCGAAACGAAGGCCGCGAGCGTGCTTGATATGATCGAGGCGCTCAATACCGCGCATCCCGGCATTAAGGATCGTCTTTGCGACGACACGGGTGAGCTTCGTCGGTTCGTGAATATTTACGTCAACGAGGAAGACATTCGATTCCTCAAGGGCAAAGAGACCTCGCTCAAAGACGGCGACGAAGTCTCGATCGTGCCCGCCATTGCGGGAGGCACATCATGCCGAATGTGAAAGTACACGTTCAGTTTCCGGAAAATAAGATCAAAGAACCGATCATCTATCAGATCGGGCACGAATTTAAGGTCGTCACAAACGTTAGACGTGCCGACGTTCGTGAAACCACCGGATGGATGGACCTCGAGCTGACCGGGGAGAGTACGGAGATCGACCGGGCAATTGCAGGCCTTCGCAACAAGGGCGTCATCGTCGACCCGATCGAATTGAACGTAGTGGAGTAGAAATGGTAACCGTTAAACGTGAATCGTTAATCGAAAAAGAAGTGGTTCCGCGGTTCACGAGCACCGATTAACATAGAACGTCTTCAAGATGGAACTCACAGAACAACAGATTCAACGGTACAGCCGGCAGATTATTCTCAGCGACGTCGGTGGCAAGGGCCAGATGAAACTGACCAAAGCGAAGGTCTTGCTCATCGGCGCCGGGGGTCTCGGCTCGCCTGCCGGACTCTATCTGGCTGCCGCCGGTGTCGGCACCATCGGTCTGGTCGATGGCGATGTCGTCGATCTCTCAAACTTGCAACGGCAAATCCTGCACTCCACGGCCACGGTCGGTATGCCGAAAGTCGAGTCAGGCCGCAAAACCCTGTCGGCGATCAACCCGGAGATTACGATCAAGACCTATCACCAGAACGTCGACAGCGACAATATTCTTTCGCTCATATCAGAGTTCGATATGGTGCTGGATGGATCCGACAACTTTGCCACACGTTTTCTCGTAAACGACGCCTGCTTCTTCGCCAAGAAGACGCTCATTTCCGCCAGCATGTTCCGCTTCGAAGGCCAACTCACGACGATCAAGCCCCATGCCGGCTATCCCTGCTACCGCTGCTTGTATCCGGAACCGCCGCCGGCAGGGCTCGTTCCGAATTGCCAAGAAGCCGGCGTCTTAGGAGCCCTTGCTGGGACCATGGGCATTCTTCAAGCATCAGAGGCGATCAAGGAAATTCTCGGCATCGGCGAAACCTTGGCCGATCGCCTGCTGATCTACGACGCATTGGAGATGAAATTCAGAAAAGTCCGTCGTCCCAAAGATCCGGCCTGCCCCCTCTGCGGGCCCAACCCGACGATTACCGATCTTAAGACTGACTATACGGTTAGCTGCACAATCTAATGAAGCCCTGTCTGAAAGTCGAAAGTCGTCTGAAGCCAGGTCTGAAAGTCAAAAGTTGTCAAGTCCTAAAGTCTCAGAAATGAACATTCAGATTGAATCGACTTGATGACTTTTAGACATTCAGGCTTTTAAGCCCGATGACCACTCCCCTTCTCATCCCTCAATCGATCCTCGACGACATGGTGGCCCACGCTAGGGAGCTTGATCCCTATGAGTGCTGTGGGCTCTTGGCCGGAATCAACGGAGCCGTCACCCATATCTATCGGATCAAAAATATCGTAGCGCTTGAAGGAGCTGAGAAACTGTCGTCCTTTGACCCGGCCAAGGTTGCGCATCTGGAACGACTGTCACCGGCTGAACGAGCCGAGATCGCCTTCGTGATGGATATGCAGGATTTTTCCGTTGCGAAGAAGGATATTCGAAACAAAGGGCTGGACCTACAAGTGGTCTACCACTCCCATC
>CAZGYZ010000046.1:0-11280 GCA_964530675.1 uncultured Nitrospira sp.
GTGATGATCATCGAAGATGAACCGGGCATCAGGGCCGACACCAAAGCCTTCTGGGATCGGGCTGTGCCTGTCGATCCTGCCTGGCAGCACAATACGAGGAATGCCGGTGAGGACAACGGCCATAGCCACTTGCGAGGTCAGCTGCAGGGACCGTCGGTCACTATTCCCTTTCTAGATGGGGCGATGTTGCTGGGAACCTGGCAACAGGTTGTCGTCGTCGATTTCGATACCAGATCCAGGACCAGGGAACTTATTTTCCAAATCATGGGGGAGTAATCGGGATGAAAGGGCAAATCGTGTCGGCGGGACTGTTGCTCATCAGCCTCTGTCCTTCCTTGTCGACGGCGGAGTGGGGGAAGCC
This sequence comes from uncultured Nitrospira sp., assembly GCA_964530675.1. GTDB lineage: Bacteria > Nitrospirota > Nitrospiria > Nitrospirales > Nitrospiraceae > Palsa-1315. The sequence continues at coordinate 362 of CAZGYZ010000046.1, forward strand.
GTTGGGCGGGACCTACGATGGGCCGGAGGGGAAGCCGCGTGTCGTCACGCCCTTGCCCGCTGAGTTGGGCTCGGATGAGCGGGCCACGATGGCCGTGTTCGAGCGGGCAACGAAATCTGTTGTCTTTATTGCAAATACGGCGATTCAGCGAGACCCCTGGTCGTTCAATCTCTTTGAGGCCCCGCAAGGGTCCGGAACAGGGTTCGTCTGGAACAAGCAGGGGCACATCGTCACGAATTTTCATGTCGTCTACGGGGCCAATTCGATCACAGTCACGCTGGCCGATCGGACGGAACATAAGGCCACGCTCATCGGCGCCGATCCCGATCACGATGTGGCGGTGTTGCAGATTCGTGCGCCTGAAGATGCGTTCTCGCCCCTCACTGTCGGGACGTCGAATGATCTGCGCGTCGGGCAGAAAGTATTGGCGATCGGGAATCCGTTCGGCCTCGATCACACGCTGACGACCGGTGTGGTGAGTGCCTTGGGGCGGACGATCAAGTCCCTATCGAACCGGACGATTGAAGGGGTTATTCAGACCGATGCCGCCATCAATCCGGGAAACTCCGGCGGCCCGCTGCTCGATAGTGCCGGCCGATTGATCGGCGTGAATACCCAGATTGTGAGCCCCAGCGGAGCCTTTGCAGGAATCGGCTTTGCCGTGCCGGTCGACACGGTCAACCGCATCGTCCCGGAGTTGATCAAGTACGGGAAACTCATTCGTCCAGGGCTTGGGGTTTCGCTCGTTCCCGATGCGATGGCCAAGCGGTGGGGAATCAAGGGGCTGATTATCGGCAAGGTGTCGCGTGGCAGCGGGGCGGAACAGGCCGGGTTGAAGGGGGCTCGCGAGACCTTCGACGGACGGGTGGAATTGGGCGACGTCATCACAGCGGTTGATGGCAAGCAGGTCAAGACCCTGGACGAACTGATGGATGTGATGGAACGCCACAAAGTCAACGATCAGGTCACGGTCGAGTTCTTACGGGAGACACGCCGCGAACGTGTCTCCGTGACCCTCCAGGCCGTCAATTGATCGGCAATCCCTGATGTCGCTATGGTAGGATCATCCATCTGTTCCGTATGGAGGACTACCGATGAGTGATCGTAGGCCAGCTCAGCCTCAGGATTCGGCGTCAAATGGGAAAACGGAGGATGGCGTTCATCCGTCGATGCGTATGGAGTCCGATCCGCTTGAGCTCATAGAGCAATGTCTCGCCTCATTTCCCGACAGTGACCCCCGACAGAAGATCCTCTACAAGCTGCGCCATGTTGTAACCCTTGGGCAGGCGGCGCAGAAACAGCGCGAGGTTGAGTTCAAGAAAGTCGCCGACGTGATCGAAAAGCTCACGGCCCCGGCCAATCGGGTCGGTACCCTGCTTGAGGTGCCTGGTGAAGGTCTTGCCAGGATCTTGGTGGGGGGCGCTGAGTACTATGCCTCGGTCGATCCACGGGTGCAGGCAGTTGAGTTAAAGATCGGCGCCCAGATTCTGGTCAACGAAGCCTATGCAGTCATTAAAGTATTGGGCTATGACCGTAATGGGCCCGTGTTGAAAGTGGCAGAGGCCTTGGCAGACGGGCGGATTCGTTTCGAGCAGGAAATGGGACGGCAGGTCTTGCTTCTTCAACGATCGAGCGATCTGATCGGCGTGGATCTGAAGGCGGGCGATGAGGTGCGAATCGATCCCAGCCTCCATGTGGCGATCGAGAAATTGGAAGACCGGAAAGCCAAATCCCACTTGCTCGATGAGGTTCCCACTGTCACGTGGGAACAGATCGGCGGGCAAGCGGAGGCGATCGCCGCGATTCAGAAAGCCATCGAGTATCCCCTGCTCCATGCAGAGACTTTTCAGCGCTTCAAGTTCACTCAACCCAAGGGTTTCTTGCTCTACGGTCCTCCCGGCTGTGGAAAGACCTTGATCGGACAAGCGGCAGCAGCCAGCCTCTCGAAGCTGGTGGGGGAATCGGGCCAGGCTGCCTCCGGCGCGAAGGGGGACAAGACTCCGGTGGCTCGGGGGGCTTTCCTTCACATCAAGGGGCCGGAGATTCTGAATATGTGGTTGGGGGAGTCGGAGCGGATGGTCCGGGATCTCTTCGCCCAGGCCCGCGCCCGCCGGAAGGAGGGGGCCTTGCCCTTTATCTTTATCGACGAGGCAGAATCGGTTCTCGGCACGAGACGGGCCTCACGTTCATTCAACATCTCCAGCACTCTGGTGCCCATGTTCTGTTCTGAGATGGATGGGATTGAGTCGTTGCAGGATGTGGTGATCATTCTGGCTTCGAATCGACCGGATCTGATCGATCCGGCTGTGCTGCGGCCAGGGCGTATTGATCGCAAGATCAAAGTGAGCCGTCCCAATCGCGACTCGGCTGCAGCGATTTTAAATGTGTATCTCACGGATGATCTGCCGCTGGATCGGCAATGGATCGATCAGCACGGCGGAGATCGGAGAAAGGCCTGTGCCGACCTTGTCGAGCATGCGCTCTCCGCAATTTTCTCGCGTCTCGATGAGAATCGGCTTCTGTCGATCAGGCTCCGAAATGGACAGAATAAGGTCCTCTATCGGAGCGATCTGATCAGTGGCGCGATTCTAGCCTCCATCGTTCAGCGGGCGAAAGAACGGGCCATCGATCGCATGATTGCGGCCGGTGGGACTGAACAAGGCGGCATGACCTTGGACGATTTGGTGAGTTCTGTCCACGCAGAGTTCCGAGAGGGCGAAATGTTGCCGCCCGACGATGCGGCGGAAGAATGGCTCAAACTCCTCGATCACCATCCGGAACAGGTTGTCGGAATCTCCTCGTTCCGGAGAGGGCGGCAGACGGAAGAGCGGCTAGTGAATCAGATTATATAGGGTCTTCAAGTCCTAAGGTCGTAAAGTCATTAAGTCTGAAATCAGTACTTTCTGACTTGAAGACTTTCGACTTGATGACAATTTGACAATGCGTCTTTTTGGTATCGAAACAGAGTATGGGATTACCAGGGAAGACCAGGACGCGGTCGATCCGGTCGTGGAATCGATGGAACTGGTGCGGGCCCATCTGACTGCTTCGTTCGAGCGGCGGTGGGACTATGGCGGTGAAGATCCGCACGAGGATGCGCGGGGGTTCCGAGTTGCCGGGCTACAGCAGGATAAAGAAGAAGACGAGTTTGCCAAGGTCGATGCCCATCGGCCGTTTTCGTTTCATGAGATGAAGAGCGATCTCGTCCTCCCGAACGGCGCACGTTTCTATAACGATCATACGCACCCAGAATATTCTACTCCTGAATGCCGCACGCTCTTAGCCATCCTGGCCCATGACCGCGCCGGGGAACGCATTGTCCAGCGGGCGGCGGAGCGGCGTAATCATGCGCTCGGCGGGCCGCATGTACAGCTCTACAAGAACAACACTGATTTTCACGGACATAGTTACGGCTGCCACGATAACTATCTCGTCTCTCGCTCGATCCCCTTCCCTTCGCTGACGGCGGGGCTGTTGCCGTTCCTTGTCAGCCGGCAGGTCATTGCTGGGGCGGGGAAAGTCGGCGTGGAGGGTCAAGAGAGCGGGTTCGTGCCGGGCCAGTATCAGCTCTCTCAACGAGCTGACTTTATGGAGACGGACTTGAGTGTCGATACGATGCACAACCGGCCGATTCTGAATACAAGGGACGAGCCCCATGCGGTTCGTGAAAAATATCGCCGGCTCCATCTCATCATCGGCGATGCCAATATGTGTGAGTACAGCACGGCGCTGAAAGTCGGGACGACGCAGTTAGCGCTGGAGTTGATCTCGCGCGAGGCTGCCCCGGCTCTTGAATTAGAACAGCCAGTTACGGCGGTGAAGCAGCTGTCTCGCGATCAGAACCTGAAGGCGGCAGTTCGCCGGAAGAATGGCAGCACCATTACAGGCCTCGACATTCAAGAACAGTACTATCTTGCGGCCGAGAAGCATTTAGCTGGTACTGACCAGGAGACCGATTGGGTCCTTCGCGAATGGGCCGCCACGCTGCGGCTTCTCACCGGCGATCGTCGGCAACTCGTCGGGAAGCTTGATTGGGTCACCAAGCTCTGGCTGTTGGAAACATTCATGCAGGAAGAAAAGATTGGCTGGGATGATCCCTGGTTGGCGAGCTTGGACTTGGAGTACCATAATGTGAACCAGGATCGCGGGCTCTTTCTGGGGCTCGAAGCCGAAGGGAAAGCCTGGCGGATGACGTCGGAGCAGGACATCGAATCGGCATTGGTAGGCGGGCCAGACGATACCAGAGGGGGAATTCGAGGCCTTTGTATCAAACGGTTTCCGGATCAGATCAAATCGATGCAGTGGGAACGTATTCAGTTCAGCGGAGGGCTGCTTCCGCGGACATTGGAGATGGGCGACCTTTTCGAGCCACAGGCAGTGCAAACCTGTGCGAAGATATTCGAGCGTGCGGCATCTCCGATGGATGCGCTGAGCGTATGGAACAGAGAAAAGGAGTCCCAATTATGAACTACATCTCAATGCCGGAGCGCCGTGAAGGGCCAGGCAGTCCGATGCCAAAGGCCCCGAGTCCGTCCGATGAGGGCGGTGGGCCGAAACGACCGGAGACCGGGTCGCCCGATAAGGATAATCTGCTCAAGCGCATGCGCAAGGTCGATCCGAAACAGGCTGAGCGGTATCGACAACGGACGGGACAGTAAAGACGTTAGGGGTAAGGGGTTAGGCGTGAGGGGGTAGGTTCTGAGTCCGATCGCCTGACGCTTCACGTTTCACGCTTCACGAGGGGTTCTCAAGATGGGAATGCAGGGAGATTTTTTTCAATTGCTCAAAGAGCAGGGTTATACGCTGGGAAGTTCCGTCCAGGTGGGGACCGGCCACGCGCTCACGAACGCCACCACGATTTTGGCTTTCAAGTATCGCGATGGCGTGCTGGTGGCAGGAGATCGCCGCGCGACTGCCGGCAACATGGTGATGTACGATCGCACGGATAAGGTGCTGGAGATCGATCGGCACAGTGTCATGGCGATTGCCGGCGTCCCAGCGACGGCCTACGAAATGGTGCGAGTGCTGGAACATTCCTTTAAATACTACCGGAGAACGCAGTTGCAGGAATTGAGTTTTGACGGCAAGCTGCGCGCTGTCTCCAAGCTCTTAAAGGAGAATGTGCCTGCGGCGTTGGCTGGGACTGGCGCGGTGGTCCCGGTGTTTGCCGGCTATGACCTGGAGCAGGGCTCGGCCAAGATCTTTTTCTACGATATCCTGGGGGCGGAGTTTGAAGGGGTGGAGTATGCCGTCTCCGGGTCCGGCTCCCCTACAATCCGAGGGATCTTGCACTATTTGAATACGTGGGGCGAGCAGCCCCTCAATGCGCTGCCGGAAGAGCAGGCTATGGTGCAGGCGTTACGATTGCTTACGAGCGCGGCGGAATTTGATTCGGCGACCGGCGGTGTCAACCGGGAGGCAAGTTTGTACCCCGTGATTAAGTTGATTTCAGGAGCCGGTGTGCAGACGGTGCCGGATGCGACATTGAAATCTCTCTATGAGTCACAGGTGGTGCGCTATGTATGAAGAGCCCTATCGTTGGGTGGAAGCGGTCGGCAACCGGCGGCAGTATCTGGACGAACAGTTCAAGCAGGGGAGCCCAGTCGTTGCGCTGACCTATGATGGAGGTATTCTCCTGACGACGGTGAGCAAGGGTACTCCGAAGCTCTACGAGATCTACGACCGGCTGGCATTGGGTGGGATGGGGCACCCCACAGATTTGGAAAAGCTTCGATTCAGTCTACTCGAAATGGCACATGTCGAAGGATTCAATCGTTCGCCGTCTGATGTCACGGGATCGAGATTGGTGAAATACGGCATTGCCCCGGTGATTAAGCAGGCCTTCGAGGAAGTCTATAAGGCGCCGTTCATCGTACGTATTCTGGTGGCTGAGTTGGGGCAGAAACCGGAGAAGGACGCGCTGTTGACGATCAACTACGACGGAACTTTTGAGGAAATCACTGGTCATGCGGTTCTAGCTGCCAGCACGGCTATCCAAGCGAAGATGCTGGCCTATCTTAAGGAGCAACAGCAGGGCACGCTGTCGTTGGAACAGGCGTTGAATCTGGCATTGCGTGCCTGGGCAATCGGTTCGATGGCACAGCAACAGGATGAAGCAGACCAACAGGCTGAGGCCAAGCCGGCGGCGGGTGGATCAGGCTCATCCGCCTCCGCCATCCCAAGCAGTAACGCTTTGATCGAACATGTGCGGGGCCTTGCCGGTGAACGGACAATCGAATGTGCGGTCCTTGAGCGCCAGGCTCCTGGAAGTTCCAAGTATCGCCCGCTCAAGCAAGCAGATCTTTCACGCCTCCTGCCAGTGGCGCTTCAGTCTGTTGTGGCGAACTGAGATGTTGAACCGTATTTTCGGACTTGAAACCGAATACGGACTCTTGGTGAATCAAGAGCGGCCCGATCATTCCCCTACCTGGTTCGCGCACAAGATTCGAGACCATCTCTTTCACGTTCAGCGTCGAGGCATTCTCGATCTGCACCACCGGGGACACGATGAACCGCCTGGCAATGGAGGATTTCTCACGAACGCCGGGCGCATGTACCTCGATATGGGACATCTGGAATGGGCCTCGCCGGAATGCGAATCGCTCAGCGATGTGGTGGCAGCCGACCGTGCCGGCGATCAGTTGCTGCAGGATGCGATTCAAGATCTCGGGCTGGACGACACGGTCTCGTTGATCAAGAACAATGTGGATCATGAGACCGATGCGACATTTGGATCGCACGAGAACTATCTCGTCTCACGGCGCTTTCCCTTTACCAGGCGCGGCCTCGGACCCTTTGTGACCTTCCTCGTCACCAGGCAGATTTTTACGGGGGCCGGGCGTATCGGCGCGGCGAGCCCTCAGGAGGGCTGGGTTCAGATGGACCGGCTCCTTATGCCGCGAGAAGTTAGCCATCGCTATGCGCAAGAGCCTCCCCTTCCGTTTCAGATCTCTCAGCGCGCAGACTACATCGTGAATGATTTCTTCGAATGGGTGCAGCAGAATCGCGCGATCGTGAATACCAGAGATGAACCCTTGGCCGATCCGAATCAGTTCCGTCGCATTCACCTTCTGCTGGGTGATTCAAACATGGCCGAGGTGGCGACAGCCTTGAAGTTGGGCACGACGGGACTGGTCCTTCAGCTGATCGAAGAGGGGCATGCGCCGCTCAATCTTGACCTCAATGAACCGGTCGAAACCATGCAGGAGCTGTCGCAGGATCAGAGCCGGCAATGGATCGTTCAGCTGCAATCTGGGAAGACGATTTCTGCCATCGATATTCAGGAAGTGTTTCTTGCTGCGGCGGAAGAACACTATCGTGGGCAGGACGATGAAACCGATTGGGTGCTTGATCAATGGGAAGAGGTCTTACAGGATCTACGCGGAGACTACCAGACGCTGGTGGGCCGCGTCGATTGGGCCTCGAAGCTATGGCTGCTCGACACGTTTCGCGAGGCGGAGAAAATGACGTGGGCAGACCCGGCACTGAAGAGCCTCGATCTGGAGTATCACAATCTCCATCAAGGTAAGGGGCTCTACTTCGGTCTGATGGAAGAAGGGCGGGTTCCACGTCTCATTACGGACAAGGCCATTACGTTGGCGATGGACCATCCGCCACGCAACACCAGGGCATTTGGGCGGGGTGAACTCGTTCGCCATTTGTTGGCTTGCGGGCCTCCTGATGCGCCAGACGATCTCAAGCCGGAAGAACGATTTTCCCCCTCATACGTGATCAACTGGTCGATCTTCCAGCTGCGCGGACTGGCTCCCTTCCCCATGCCGGATCCCTTCAAGACCTATGTGCAGGAAGTGCGTGCCCATCTTCAAAAGTCCTGACCAGGTCGGCTGGCTCGTGCCTTTTTCATGCCGACACATACTGATAAAGCCAGCCTAGAGTGCATTCTCGCCCTTCGACAAGCTCAGGGCGAAGGGGTTTCAGAACTACCGTTCGTGGTGAGCTTGTCGAACCATGATCAACAGATTGGGGCTGGCTCATTTTGCTTACGCGCCTCAGGGATCGGTGTTCTTCATCTTCGTTCTTGCAAGAAATCCATAATCCGATTTTCCGCCCAGAAATGATCTTCCCCGTTGCTTGCCCATTGTAAGAATCCGCAATGGCCCCCGTGGCGAGGCGCCAGCACTCGAATCCTGGAGTTGCGCTGAATCGGTGGCACGGTAAACATGGAGTAGGGGATGAAGGGATCGTCTTGTGCCGTAATGATGAGGGTGGGGACGGCGATGGAACCGACGACATGGCATGCCCCTACGCGATTGTAGTAGTCGGCCCCGCTGGCGAACCCTCCGTCCGGGGCCGTATAGCGGTGGTCGAATTCACTCATCCTGGTGGTACTATCGAGGTCCTTGAGATCCCACTTGCCGGGGAAGATAGCAGCTTTTCGTCGCAGTCGTGCTTTGAGTTCCACGAGAAAATGTCTGTGGTAAATCCAGTTGCGCGACTTTTCCAGAGCCTCGACACATTTCGGGGGGTCGATATTCGGACAGACCGCGATCGCGCCGGCCAACGCTGCTTCTGACGAGCCAGCCTCTCCGGCTGCTTTCAGGATGAGGTTTCCTCCCATCGAATAACCGACAAGCCAGATGCGATCGAGCCTATCTACGCGCACCAATTCCTGGATGATAGCTCGGTAGTCCTGGCTCAAGCCGGTGTTGTAGAGCGTCGGGGTCAGGTGCTCAGTCCCGCCACAGGTTCGTTGATTCACCCGAATGACATTGAATCCCGCGCGATAGGCTTTCGCGGCGATGCCTCGCATATAGTGAGACTCGCTGGATCCCTCAAGACCGTGCACGAGTATCAAGGTCCGGCACGCGGTTCGAGTGGGCTGCCAGTGGCAGCAGCCGAGTAACTGGGTGTGCGGTTCTGTAGTGAAGAGGCGCGACTCAGTCGGGACTCCGGCAAGCAGTCCTCCACGAGGCCAATAGCCAGGGACAATCGTCATGAGATGCGGATTGCGGAACAAGCCTGCCGGTGTAAACTCTCGCCCATTTGGTGGCATGGAGGCCATCATACAGAAAAGCTCATGAGCCAGAGCGTAGCCCGTCAGATCCTGAGACGCAAGACGGGTGGAAAGAAGTCAGTTTCTCAATGATGAGAGAACGCAACAGGGGCACCCCACAGCGTGAAGTGCCCCTTTTCTCTTAGATTGGCTCCCCGGGCAGGAGTCGAACCTGCGACCAGCCGGTTAACAGCCGGCTGCTCTACCACTGAGCTACCGGGGAATGAGATAGTCGCGTCCTCTGGCGGCGTATTCTAACAAAAGATATTCGTTGGCGGGAGACTTTTTTTCTATCAGGACAATACTAGCCTTCTCTGCGCCTGTCCAGTTACACGTCGAAATCTTCGGTTTCGTCCTCATTCGAGGTCGCGTCGGTCCTGCCTGCCGCGACGGATGCGTAGTGCTTCGCCCAGGTCAGATAGAGATTTCCACTATCACGCATAGTGTCGGCAGCCTTGATAAGGGTCTGCGCCAAATCCGGGTCTTTCCCGCTGGCATGAACCTCGACTGCACGCCGTTCCAGCACTTTGGGATACTCGTGGATCAGCCCGGCAATTTCTCGAATGAGTTCATCAATGACATTATCTTCAGCTTCCATCTGTTCCTCCAGAATTACACCAACAAAAAACCCCATAGCGCAGGCGCCATGGGGTCTTGCGCGGGGAGACCCGCTACATGAAACGGTTATCCTTGGTAGGCCTGCCCCAGTGCGGCGGACTCACCTTTTTGGGTCATCAGCTTTCCGGTGGCGCTGACGGCCTGCATTGTAATGGCATTGTGCTTGGCTGCGTCGCAGACGATTACGCAGAGTTCACAGCCTTTACAGCGATCAATGAATACTTCGGCCACCATTTTGGTCGGATTGAGGTCGAGGCAATTGGCCTCAGGACAATACATGATACACAACCGGCATCCCTTTTTGGCCACGCATTTCTCATCGATGACTTGCGCTACGTTATACATGCGAGCTGGTTCCTTCTCTCTCGTTAGGCCGCCACGGCAGGATTACCGACTCGCAGCTCATACTTATTCTTCTCGGCCCACTCACTGGCGATGTCATAGGCCGCCTTCACGGTTGCCAGGTTCTTGGCCAACAACATTTCTTTCTTGGCGAATTTCTTCTTGATCGCTTCATCCAGGGAGGCGGTTCCTCCGGAGGCGACGAACTTTTTCCCGAACCGTTCCTGTAAGGCACCGTCCAGAGCTTCCATTGAGACGCACTTGGTGATACCTGCGACCGATCCGATCATCGACATATTCGTCGATAACTCGGTGCCGGCCACCTCAATTGCGAGCTCGGTTCCCGCAATGTAAAATACCTTCACGTTCAGATCCTTGAGACGTTCAATGTCGTCTGCCGACAGGAGTTCCTGGTCGGAGTTGATGACGACAAGGCCACCTTCTTTCACACCGGAGTAGAAGGGCATGGTGTAGCTCTTCCCCATGGTGATGACCTGGGGATGAAAAACTTGAATGACGTCGGGAAACACCAGCTCGCCACGGTCGTAGATCCGTTCGATACCGATCCGGCAATAGCTCTCCGCCGGAGCCATACGTTTTTCGGCGCCGAAGAAGGGATTGGAAATCGAGAACTTGCCGTCGCGGTTGGCGGCCATGGCCAGGACATGCGCGGCAGTGACGGCGCCCTGTCCGCCTAATCCAGACATCCGGATGTTCAGTCTTTTCTTGATCATGGTCGTCTCTCCTCCAGAATCGGATTAGGCTCCTTGAGAGGCGAGCTGCTTTGCAGCGGCCTTCTTTTCCTTGTCCTTGGCGGATATCTCTGCCAGGAGTTGCTTGGCCGGTTCGCTGATGTATTCTTTGTAGGCGAACCGCTCGGTCGGTTTTTCTGAATCCCGCATTTCCTGGAGCCCTTCCATGCTGTTCTTTCCGATTTCGAGAATGC
>CAZGYZ010000047.1:0-11101 GCA_964530675.1 uncultured Nitrospira sp.
GCAATCGCCTCGATTCGCGCTGCTGCGGAGCGTCTGCAGCGCCCGGTTGCAATCATTCAAGATTTACAGGGGCCGCGAATCCGGGTCGGCGATCTCGAAGGGGAAGGAGTTGAGGTGATGGTAGCACAGCAGGTTCGGCTCATCGGAAGCATGCTCCGGTCGGGCGGACAGATCGGCAGACAGACCACGGCCCCTTCGAAGCTCCTGGAGATCCCGGTAGCCTATCCGCAGCTGGCGCAAGACGTGCGGCCGGGGGCCAGAGTCTTAATCGACGACGGGCTGATTGAACTGCTCGTGACTGTCGTGAGCAATGGGGCGGTCGAGTGCAGAGTTAAGACCGGCGGGCGAATCTTGTCTCATAAGGGAATCAATCTGCCCGGCACTACGATCAGTGCGCCAGCACTCACGGAAAAGGATCGAAAGGATATTCGTTTCGGAGTCGCAGAAGGAGTGGATTATGTGGCACTCTCGTTTGTGCGCGGGCCTGAAGACGTGCAAGCGGCCCGGCGTCTGGTGGCGGAGTGCGGGGGGGACCAGCCGATTATCGCGAAGATCGAACGGGCTGAAGCCATTGCCGCGTTAGACTCGTTGTTGGAGGAAGCAGACGGAGTCATGATTGCGAGGGGAGATCTTGGTGTGGAGATGGGGCCGGAAGTCGTGCCGATTCTCCAGAAGCGGATCATTGCAAAGGCGAATCAGCATCGCCGGCTGGTTATTACGGCCACGCAAATGCTCGAGTCGATGACGCAGCATCCGAGCCCGACAAGGGCGGAAGCCTCCGACGTCGCCAATGCGATTTTTGACGGCACCGATGCGGTCATGCTCTCGGCGGAAACTGCCCGCGGACAGTATCCGGTTGAATCGGTGCAGGTGATGGATCGTATCGTTCGTGTGGCGGAGGGTGAGGTTGTGCTTCTGAACAGGGGGCCGGTCGAACGTTCAGACGGTTGTGAGCAGGGCTCGATTTCTGAGGCGATGTGCGCGGCTGCAGCATCGGCTGCGGCCACGACGCAGGCTGCGGCGATCGCCACGTTCAGCGAGTCCGGTGCGACCGCCCGATTGCTCTCAAAACAGCGGCCGGTGGCCCCCATTGTCGCCTTCACCCCGCACGATCTCGTGCGGCGGAGAATGGCGCTCTACTGGGGCGTGCTTCCGCGGCTGATGGCCAGAATTCAGGATCCGGACGATCGCGTTCATGCAGTCGAGCATCGACTGGTGGAAGAGACGTTGGCCGGATCGAACGACTGCGTCGTGTTTCTGTCCGGGACTGTGACAGGACAGTTAGGCGGCACGAATGCCATGAAACTCCACCGGATTGCGTCATGAGCAGCCGCATGCCGACCCGGTTGGCCGCTTTCGTCGTCTTAATAGGCTGGCTGTTTGTCTGGAATATTGCGTCGGCGCAGACCGGATCTCTGAAGCATTCACCCGCTGACGTGGTGAAACGATATTTAGCGCTCGATTCTAAGGGGGCCAGGCTTGATGCCATGTCGCTCGAAACGGTCACGTCCTATACGGGCTGGAATGAAGAACCGGCGTGGGGACATGTCGTCGTAACGCGTGGCTTTGTGGTGGCGGAGCAGTATCGCCAATGGGAAGTGATTGATAGTTTGGAAGTCGTGATTCCAGTCACCTTTCAGGTCATCGGCTCGGTGTATTTTGAAACTGCCGGTTTTGTCCAGGGGACTGAGACAGAAGAGGTTCGGTTTCGCGTGAAAGCCATCAAGAATCGATGGAGGATCATTGAGCCGATGCTTCCTCCTCATGTGGGTCAGAAGCGGATGGTGAATTTCGTGCGCGAAGCCTGGGTGAAGGAAACCGACCCGGCGAAGCGAGACCGTCTCGGATCGTTGCAGGGTGAGTTACGAGAGGCGAAATAATGATGGGAAAGACCTCGGTCGAGCTGCTGATCTTCGATTTGGATGGGACGCTTATCGAGTCCAAATGGGACATTGCCGCGTCGGTGAACTTCACATTGGCTGAACTGGGACTGCCGCAGCGTCCAGTTGAGGAAATCTTTGGATTTGTGGGAGATGGAGTGAAGCAATTATTGCGCTTGTCGGTCGGCGAGAGCAGTCGAGTCACCTTCGACGAGGCCTTGCGGGTGTTCAGGGGCCAGTACCTGGCCCATTGCCTCGATCGCACGACATTCTATCCCGGCATTGGAGAGATGCTGACGCATTTCGCAGGCAAGCGGAAGGCGGTGGCCACGAATAAGTCGATCGAGTACACCAACGTGATTCTCCAAGGACTGGGGGGAAATCATTTTCAGTACGTCGTCGGAGGTGATCGCGGGTTTGGATTGAAACCGGAGCCGGGCATGCTGTTGCATGTGATGGAGCAATTGCATGTACCGAAAGAGCAGACCGTGCTCGTCGGGGACAGCACGAACGACATCAACGGCGGGCATAATGCCGGCATTCGTGTCTGCGCAGTCGGGTATGGTATGGGGAATCGCGCCAAGATGGAAGCCTGTCGCCCAGACTGGTTTATCGAACGGCCTGAACAACTCATGGAGCTATTCATATGAAAAACAGCTTGAGGCTAAGGTTGAGGTTAAGTAAAAGAGAGTCATGTAATCTGAACCACCACCGCGTCCTCGCAGCAGGTCTGCTTATCATCCTTAGCCTCAGCCTGAACCTTAACCTATCGCATGCGGCCTCGTTTGGGCTGGCAGATCGTGTGGTAGAACAACAATTGACGAACGGGTTGACTGTGCTCATGGTCGAGCGGCATCAGACGCCGGTGGTTTCCCTCAACATGACTTTCAGGGTCGGGGGAGTCAACGAGCAGGTGGGGCAAACCGGCCTGGCGCATCTCTACGAACATATGGCGTTCAAGGGGACAAGGACAGTCGGGACGAAGAATTACGAAAAAGAACGCCCTATTCTCGAAGAGTGGTATCGAGTGGGCACCGAGCTGGAGCAGCGGCAACGAGACCTTGCACGGAAGAGTTCGGAGAGACCGGCCAGCTCAGAGGATCGGGCCGCTGTCGAGGAGCTACAGAAACGGTTTACGGAATTGCAAGAAAAAGCAGGGCAGTTCGTAGCGGGCAATGAGATGGCCTTACTTTATCAGCGTCACGGGGGGGTCGGGCTCAATGCTGCGACCGGCAAGGATTTGACCCGCTATATGATCAACCTTCCGGCGAATCGTCTGCCGCTGTGGGCTGCGCTCGAAGCCGATCGAATGGCGTATCCGGTCCTCCGCGAATTCTATAAAGAGCGAGGAGTAGTCATGGAAGAACGGCGGATGCGGAATGACGACAGCCCCAACGGACTGTTGTATGAAACATTCACCTCGGCAGCCTTCCGCGCCCATCAATATGGTATTCCGACGATCGGTTGGGAGTCGGACATCCTCTCGCTCACGCCGGCCGACACCGAAGCGTTCTTCAAGGCCCATTACGGTCCCGGCAATGCGACGATCGCTATTGTGGGTGATATTAATCCGAAGGACGTCATGGCCTTGATCGAGCAGACGTTCGGCAAGATACCGGCTTCGCCTCCGCAGACCCAGCCCGTCACCATCGAGCCGCCTCAACGGGGAGAGCGCCGAGTCGAGGTGGAATTCGATGCCGAACCGTCGCTGGTTATCGGGTTTCACAAACCGGCATTGGGCCATTCCGACGACTATGTCTTCGATGTGATCGATGCGGTGTTGAGCGATGGACTGACCTCTCGGCTCTATACGAGTCTGGTCCGCGAGAAACGGATCGCCGCTTCGGTGAGCTCCGATTCGAATTTTCCAGGGGTCCGTGCTCCGAATCTGTTCGTGCTCAGTGCCACGCCGCTTGCGCCCCATACGACGGCAGAAGTCGAGGCGGCCATCTATGCCGAACTCGAACGGCTCAAGATGGAGCCGGTCTCCGCCAAAGAGCTGGAAAAGGTGCTGAATAACCTGGATGCAGATTTGGTGCGGGCGCTTCGATCCAACAGCGGCCTTGCGTCCCAACTGGCGCTGTTTCAGACGGTAGCGGGAGATTGGCGTTATGCATTAAAGGCTCGGGACAAAATTGCGGTGGTGACGACGGCGGATATCCAGCGTGTGGCGACAGAGTATTTCACGAAATCGAACCGAACAGTGGCCACGCTGGTGAAGAAGACCGGTGAGAAAAAAGTCGCGACGGCGCTGGAATATGAGGTGGCGCGATGAGGGGCGTGAAACGTGAAGCGTTCAACGTGAAACGGGGGTCCTTGATTCTGGCCACGATGGTTATAGCCCTCACCGTTCCGATGCTGGCATCCTGTGCGGGGGATCTTACGCTGGGCGATCCCAGGCAGATGACGTTTAAGACGGTCGAGTTCACTCCGCCGGATGCAGATCGCGTGGTGCTCAAAAACGGAATGGTCGTCTATCTCTTAGAGGACCATGAACTGCCTTTGGTCAGTATGACTGCGACGATGCGAACAGGGAGCTGGCTCGATCCGGCAGAGAAGATCGGTCTGGCTTCATTGACCGGTTCTACCATGAGAACGGGTGGGGGCGGCGGTCTCTCGGCTGAACGGGTGGACGAAGACCTCGAGCAGTTCGCCGGGGCTATCGGTATCTCGATTGGGCGGCAATCCGGTTCCGCGTCGCTCGATGTGCTTAGCAAGGACTTGAAGCGGGGGCTTCAGATTTTCGCAGGCCTCATTCGGACACCGGCCTTTGAGCCGGCGCGGGTTGAACTGGCCAAGCTGCAGACCATCGAAGGCATTCGCCGCAGGCAAGATAACCCCGGCTCAATTGCCGGACGCGAGTTTGTGAAACTCTTGTACGGAGCCGAGCACCCATCGGCACGGGAGAGCAGCATCCAGTCCATCACTCGCATCACCAGAGACGATTTGGTGGCCTTTCACCGGAAGACCATTCATCCGAACGGCATGATGCTGGGAGTGACGGGCGACTTCGACAAGTCCGCAATACTGGCCCTGCTACGCGACGTATTCGGCGATTGGGAAAAGGGCGAAGCGCCGGTGCTGACGATTGCCGATGTGCCGCAGAGCCCGACGGCGAAACCCGTTGTACGGTTCGTGAACAAGGATACTTCGCAGACGCATCTCCGCATCGGTCATCTGTCGGTCAAGGAGCAGGATCCGGACTATGTGGCGTTGGCGATCGCGAACGACATTCTGGGAGGCAGTTCCTTTCGCAGCCGTCTCTTCAACGACGTACGGACCAAGCGGGGGTTGGCTTACTCGGTCGGTAGCCGCTTGAACGCCGGGGTGCATGATCAGGGCATCTGGCTGATGCGCGCGGAGACGAAGTTGCCGTCGACACAAGAGGTCACCGCCAGGTTTGTCGCGAACATGGAACGGATGCGGACAGAGTTGGTGACGGACAGCGAGCTGGCGGAAGCGAAAGAGGCCTATGTGAATTCATTTGTGTTTTCGTTCGCCAGTTCGTCGGCGATCGTGGGGCGGTTGATGGAATTGGAATACGATGGGCTTCCCAAGGATTTTCTCCAGCAATTACGTGCCCGCGTGATTGCGCTGACGAAAGAGGAGATTCTGGCGGCGGCGAAGAAACATTTCAATCCAGAGCGGCTGACCATCGTCGCCGTCGGGTCCGGCGAAGCCCTGCCGAAGTTGCTGTCGGGATTCGGGGAAGTGAAGGAAATAAAGTTGGCTCCGGAGGGGTGAGAGGGGAGCGGCCGGGTGGCCCGTGATCTCCCGTGCTCGCGCAACGCGCGGCCTAAGAAGGCCCTCGTTGGACGCGCGCAGTGGGAGAACAGCGGGCCACCCGCCCCAGGGAGTGAACGCTTCCGGAGCTTTGGGTGAGGGGAAGAAGCCTCGACTGGCGAAGGGTGGACAGCTCCGGCGTCGCCATAATGCGATGGACTGGCGTGACAGCTGAGTCCATTGATGAGTTGACCGCGCGCTCCTCTAAGGCTGCGACGCAGCGTCGCAATGCTGTCGCGCGCTATCGATTCAAGCTGTTGGATCGCCATGACGCTATGGCAATCGCCTCCGTGCCCATCCCTTCCAGCCGAGGCGAAAAAAGAGGTAGTCTTGTAGCCTTCTTCTTATGTGCGTTAAAAGATGAGAATATACGGAGCAGCACAGACGAAACCTTCCGGTCATCGACCGAAGCGATCCTGTGCTATTCGCCACGTGCCATAAGCCATTAGCTCTGATTTTCTATGCCTCTCGAAGACGATTTCTGCGACATCATCAAGAAGGCGCGAATGGGCCAGGGACTTTCGGTCGGCGATGTCGCCCGGATGGCCGGATTGCCTGGTGGCGATATCACAGCATTCGAGCGCGGCGTTTGCCTGCCGGATCGAAGTGAAGTTCAGGCCCTAGCAAAGGTCCTAGGACTTCGTCCTGGTCCGTTGGAACAGATCGCGATTGAGAAATGGGAACCGGTCGCGCAACAGCCGATGGCTTGGGTGGAGACGATACGGGGATCGATCAATGGTTATGGGGTCCAGGGCTATGTGGTCTATGACGGTGGGGAGGCGCTGCTCATTGACACGGCGTACAATGCGCCGGCGATGATCGAGTTCTTGTCCGAATACCAACTGCGCCTGATGGGGATATGTCTGACGCATGGTCATGCGGACCATGCAGACGGAATCGATCAGATTCTAAATTTTTGTCAGGCACAGGTGTATCTCGGTACGGAGGATGTCGATCTCCTCAGCTGGCGGCCTCCCGTGGCGCAGATGAAGGCGCCGGAACAGGGTCAGACGATTGCGGTCGGACGTTTGCGCGTACAGTGTCTGACGACGCCAGGCCATACCCCAGGCGGGATCTGCTATCGAGTAGATGCCGAACCAGGGCGCGTTTGTTTCGTCGGCGATACGTTGTTTGCGGGATCCATTGGCCGCTCGAATCCTAGTACCCTGTATAAGACCCATCTGGGATCGGTCCGGACCAGAGTACTTGAGTTGTCTCATGAGCATCGGTTATTGCCGGGCCACGGACCGGCCACGACGGTTCGCGAAGAACTCGATCATAACCCCTTTGCGTTGGGTCATTGAAGACCCTATGAGTTTCGACCAGCGGAACGACGACCAGCCGATCCGTAGCGGAGAACTGCCGGTTGAGGCAGGACCGGCTGAGGATCTCAGAGGGCCCACCGAGGACGGCGAATTCGAGGAGACCCCCTTCTCGAAATGGATTCTGCCGATCAGCCTCTTTGTCGCAACGATCTTTACCACACTGTGGGCCGGAGCCTATCAGGCTTATAGCGGACCGATTCGTGGACCGGTGAATCTCCTGCTTGAACAGCCTGAGGTGCTCTGGCACGGAATTCCCTTCGCGGCCACACTCTTGATCATTCTGGTGACCCATGAATTCGGGCACTATGTGCTCTCCCGTATTCACAGGGTACCGGCGTCATTGCCGTTGTTTATCCCGGGTCCTCCGTATTTCATCGGCACATTCGGAGCGATTATCCGCCTGCGCGGGCCGATCGTGAATCGGCGTGCACTGTTCGACATAGGCGTGGCCGGCCCGCTTGCCGGCTTCATCGCCGCGGTAGTGGCACTGTTCATCGGCCTGAACCTGTCAATGGTCGTGGATCGGACGGCGACCCATGGATTGCAGTTGGGCGAACCCTTGCTCTTGCAGTTCATCGCCTGGCTGGTCGTCGGATCCATCCCTCCTCAGGCTGACATCGTCTTGCACCCCATCGGGTTCGCCGCCTGGTTCGGCCTGTTTGTGACGTCGTTGAATCTTATTCCCATAGGTCAACTCGATGGGGGACATGTGGCCTATGCCCTGTGGGGCAAACGCCAACGTACGATGGCATTTGTCATGGTGCCGATCCTCATCGTGCTGGGATATGTGGGCTGGCCCGGCTGGTGGCTCTGGGCTTTCATGGCAGGACTCTGGGGTTTCGGACATCCGCCGGTGCGCGATATTCACGTCCCCTTGGGCCGAAAGCGAATTATTGTTGGATGGATTGCATTGGCCGTGTTTGTGCTGACCTTTGCGCCTGTTCCTTTCTCCTTCCACTGACCGCGACGCGCGAGACGGGCGGGAAAGGCGAGAGGGACGAGGGTTCACGTGCTGAATTAATCCAAAGATCCTCTTGTCCATTCACGCGCCCGGCTCTACAGTTTGCCTATGGCGAGCACTATGTAGGCGAAGGGAGTCATGCCGGTGACGCACTCACCTGGATGTGCGAGAGTTCTTCGAGCGCGAGCATCAGCGCGTGGGTGCCGCTGCGGCCATGCCCGAGCGTTTGGACGGTCTGGTAAAGCTGGTGCACCAATGTGAGACCGGGCAGCACGAGGCCCATACGTTTCGACTCCTCCAGCGCGAGGCCCATATCTTTGATGAAGTGCTCGACAAAAAATCCCGGGTCGAAGTTGCGCTGTAGAATTCTCGGCGCCAGATTGTCCAAGGTCCAACAGGCGGCTGCGCCGCCGCGGATCGATTCGAGCATGCGGTTGAGATCGAGGCCTGCCTTGTAGCCATAGAGCAAACTCTCGCAGACACCGACCATCGTGCCGGCGATCACAATCTGGTTGCAGAGTTTTGCCTGTTGGCCAGTGCCGGAGCCTCCCTGATGCACGATCTTTTTACCCAATAGTTCGAAGACCGGCATTACGGCTTGCACAGATGTCGTGTCGCCACCGATCATGATCGAGAGAGCGGCATTCTTGGCACCGATGTCGCCGCCAGAGACAGGCGCATCGATGGCCGCTAGGCCTTTTATTGAGGCCGCCACTGCGATTTCACGGCTCAACGCAGGTTGCGTCGTCGTCATGTCGATGAGGATCATCCCAGCTCGCGCGCCGGCCAGGATCCCAGTCTCGTCGAAATAGACTTGCCGGACATCCTGAGGAAAGCCGACCATCGTGAAGAGGACATCGGACTCAGCAGCCACAGCGCGCGGATGCTCGGCCCATTGCGCGCCGCGATTGAGCAATGGTTGCGCCTTCGACTTCGTGCGGCTATGGATGGTCACGCGGTAACCGGCCGTGAGCAGATGGCCACACATCGATGAACCCATCACACCGGTGCCGATCCAGCCAATCCTTGTTCCCATCGGTACGACAGGTTGAACGATCATCGCTTGCGAGCTCGTCTACTCGGTGAGCGGAGTGATTCGATCCGCCACTGCCTGAATGACGCCTTCTTTATCTCTCGCCACCTTCACCCCCTGAAAACTCAAATAGTAGCCCCCGTGACTCGGTGACTGGATCGTGGCAGTGAGTTCAATCCGTTGCCCATCTTCGATATCGGGGTCTTTGACGGTCGGGATTCCGCAGAGCCCGTATACGGCGACGTTGATCGAGGATGTTTCGTCTTCCAGGTAGAACAAATAGGCGCCGTAGCACATCGTGCCGGCCTGGAGCTTATAGGGATCGAGCGGCGTCACATTGCGAACAGTGCCTCGTAATATGACCTGTTTCAAATGAAACGACTTTGGCTCGTCAACGATCTCGCGAATGGTGATGGGGTCCGCGGCTGAAGCACAGGGAACGCCGACCACAGACCACCCAAGCCAGAGGACGGCGAGGAGGCTCACCAATGTTCGTGCATGAGATGCGCTACGGTGTATCACAATTCTATTTTACAGAAGGTCGTGGCAGAAGTCCCTTCCGACTCCTCGACGAACTCGTTATAATCGACGACCTTTCCTGGAGAATTACCCATGATCGATCGTGTGCATCTTGAACGCTACATTACAGATAGCCGCCGCCGATTTGAAGACCTGCTAGGCCAGATGGTGGAGATCCCTTCGATCAGCATGGACCCGGCCAAGGCCCCCGACATCCGGCGGATGGCAGAGTTTGCGCGGCAGGTTCTGACGGACCTAGGGGCCGAGGCCCAGATTGTGGAGACCGGCGGTTATCCGATCCTGTCCGGCGGCTTGGTGACCGGAGCCCATCATCCGACGGTGACCATCTATAACCATATGGATGTGCAGCCGGCGCAGGAGCCGGAATGGAAGCAGGCGCCCTTTGCCTTCAAAAACGAGAACGGCCTGTATCACGGCCGTGGTGCGACGGATGACAAGGGGCCGGCGCTCTCGGCCCTGTTCGGCGCAAGGTACGCGATCGAGCAAGGAGTCCCGATCAACGTTCGATTTCTCTGGGAACTGGAAGAGGAAGTCGGCAGTCCGAACTTTACCGCTGGGCTGAAGAACCGACCGGCTATTCCGCGACCGGACTCAGTTGTGGTGTCGGATACGATCTGGCTCGCAAAGGGGAAGCCTGCCATGCCCTATGGTCTGCGTGGTCTGCTGGGCGCGCGCCTCATGCTGCGCACGGGAACGAAGGACGCCCATTCCGGCGTGACCGGAGGCGCCGCGCGGAATCCGCTCGCAGAACTGATGGAGGTAGCGCATGCCTGCGTCGATGCCAAGACCGGCAAGGTGAAGATTCCCGGGTTTTATCAGGATGTGGTCGAGCCAACCAAGGCCGAAATCAAGAGCTTCCTCGCATCAGGTTTCCAGGTCAAGAGTTTCAAGCAGGCCTATGGATTTCAGACGCTGCGCACGAACGATCCTGCCGAGATCATGCGCCGGATTTGGGCTGCGCCGACCTTTGAGGTGCATGGCCTGACCGGCGGCTATCATGGGCCCGGTGTGAAGACGGTCGTGCCGGGCCATGGCGAACTGAAAGTGAGCATGAGGTTGGTGCCGAATCAAACTCCGGAGAAGGCTTTTGCGCTGCTCAAGAAGTATGTCGCCAAACTGAATCCGAATGTGAAAGTAGAGCGGGAAGGCATGCTGCACCCTTTCAAGGGCAGCTTCGACGGGCCTTATGTTGATTGTGTGAAGCGGGCGGTGAAGGCAGGGTTTGGGAAGGAACCGGCGTTCGTCCGCGAAGGCGGATCGATCGGGGCAGTGGTCACGATGCAGAAAGCCTGGAAGGTGCCGATCCTGTTCATGGGATTGAGTCTGCCGGAACACGGCTACCATGCGCCGAACGAATACTTCGACTGGGGCCAAGCCTCAGGCGGGATGAAAGCATTTGCACATTACTTTACGGAGCTGGCCGAGATGGGGAAGGGATAAGGCAGCCTGGTCGTTGTCCTGCTCGTGGAACAGAGGAGGGGATGGAGCCTGATGATCTTCTGTGCTCGCGCAACGCGCGGTCGCGGACTCCCCTCGTTGGACGCGCGCAGTGGAAGATCAATCAGCCCCCATCCCTGAA
>CAZGYZ010000048.1:0-10584 GCA_964530675.1 uncultured Nitrospira sp.
ATACCCGGGACTTCAACGGGATCTGCAGCAATTCGCTCGGGAGGCCATCACGACCCGGTCGCTGACACATGGGCTGACCATCAAAGAACTCGTTGTCGATCAACTGCTCCAGTTGTCGACCGCCGCGTCGCAGCCTGTCGCGATTCATGAATCTATCAAGGGTGAGATCTCCATACTCTGGCCGATGTGCCAGGCCATTCTGTCTCCAACTGCGACGGCGGAAGAGGCCGTACGTCTCGCCCATGCTCTCTATCTGCGGCTTGAAGAACTGTTGGCGCCGAAGGGGGCGATGATCCAGGCCCATCAGGCTGACGAGGAGTCAGAAGAGCTAGGTGTTGGCCCCTCCGCATCCGAACAGACGGGGGAGGACTATCGCCCAGTTACTAACTGGATCTATCGTGGGGCGATGAATCCTGAGTTCATTCGTCAGCATGATCGGGACGGACAAGCATCGGACGATCAGAAACAATCTGAGGATATCGAGCAAATGGCGAGCGCTGCTGGTGGAGCACAGGAATCACCAAGGCTGGGTCAACGGAATCGAGAAGGCACGCGTACGGAAACCGAGAGTGACCGGCTTGCGGGGGGGCGGCAGTTACCCTCCCATGTGGAAGAACTCCTGGCTTTGAAAGTTGAGCAGCCAGTGCCGGTCGATCATGCCGGGCCTGGCGATCGCGCGGTGCGCTATCCGGAATGGGACCATAGGATCGAGGACTATCGGCTCAATTGGTGTCGCGTCGTCGAGCGTGATGCGGAAGAGGGGAACGGGGATATCGTGGGCGCCACCTTGAGCGCGCACGGGAGTGAAGTCTCAGCCCTTCGACGATTTTTTGAAAGTCTGCGGCCGCCGGGATTGAGGCGAGTGCCTGGCCAGGCCGAGGGCGACGATCTCGATATAGATGCAACAGTTCGTATGTGCGCGGAACGGGCGGCGGGGGCAGATCTGTCGGATCGGATCTACGTCAGGCGGGAGAGAAAAGAACGGGATGTTGCGGCCGCGTTTCTGGTCGACGTGAGTGGATCAACCAGCCGTCAGTTGGATAGTGGCCGTCGCGTAATCGATTTGGAAAAAGAGGGGCTGGTGCTATTGTGTGAAGCGCTTGAAGCGGTCGGAGACCAATATGCGCTTTATGCCTATTCCGGCCAGGGCCGTGGGCAAGTGGATTTTCTGGTGATCAAGGATTTTGACGATCGGTTGGGCGGGAAAGAAGCGCAGCGGTTGGGTGGACTGGTTCCGATGCAGCAAAACCGTGATGGAGCGGCCATTCGACATGCCACTGCCAAATTGTTGGCGCAAGAGGCGCGGACGCGGCTACTCATCCTCATCAGCGATGGGCGTCCGCTCGACGACGGTTATAAAGACGAGTATTCGCTGGAAGACACCAAGGTTGCGTTGCGAGAGGCGCGTCAGCGGGGGGTGCATCCGTTTTGTGTCACGATCGATCGGGAGGCTGATGGCTATGTCCGGAGAATGTACGGCGACGTGCAGTTCGCGGTCATCGATCATCTCGAAGCCCTGCCGAAGCGATTGCCGCGGATCTATCAACGGCTGACGACGTAGTGTCGCCAGAGGCGCGAATGGTTAATGGTGAATGTTCAATGTTGAATTATGAGATGGGGCACGAGGGGAGAACATTCATCATTGAACATTCAAAACTGGCAACATGAATAATCAGCTGGCTAAGCCAAATGTGCCGCCCTGGTTATACAAGCTGTTTACGGGACATCAGTATCCCTATGTCCGTCGGCTGGCAAAGTTTGCACAGCCATTGAAGCCGGGGGAGGATCGCCAGGAACCGACGAAGGATCTGATCGAGGCCAAGTTTTGGGAGGTCTATCCCCGATGTTGGGCCAAGATTCTTCAAGAAGTCAAAGTGGGCATGATCGTGGTCTTCCACGACCTCGGCGAATATCCGGCGGGAGGGTATCAGGAATTGG
The DNA here is from genome assembly GCA_964530675.1 of uncultured Nitrospira sp. Classification (GTDB taxonomy): domain Bacteria; phylum Nitrospirota; class Nitrospiria; order Nitrospirales; family Nitrospiraceae; genus Palsa-1315. The sequence goes on from CAZGYZ010000048.1 coordinate 1,939, forward strand.
TCGATGACCCGGACGCATTTCTGGCAAAGACCTATGGCAAGAAGAAGATTAAAGTGAATTTCTATGATGGGGACAATTTCGTCTGTACGATCAATTTTAAAGTCGCAGGCTGGACGGAACATGAACACTGAGGAGTTCTGGGTTCTGAATTATTAGTTCTGAGTTTCGGAGCGCATGGAATAACTCAGAACTCAACACTCATAACTCAGAACTGGACCGGAGGGAAGTATGGGTAGACCGAAAATTACGGTAGTGGGCGCGGGGAACGTCGGAGGCACGACGGCGCAGCGGCTGGCCGAGAAGGACGAGTATGAGGTGGTGCTTGTCGATATCGTCAAGGGCGTCCCACAAGGCAAGGCCCTCGATATCACACAGGCCGGGCCGGTCTGCGGCTATAGTACCCGCGTGGTGGGCACCAACGGCTATGATGAAACGGCCGGTTCGTCGGTGGCGGTGATTACGTCCGGAATCCCGCGCAAGCCGGGGATGAGCCGTGACGAACTGCTGACCACGAACGCGAAGATCGTAAAATCGGTCGTCTCGGAATTGGTATCGCGATCGACGAACGTCATTCTGATTCTCGTCACCAACCCGCTGGATGCCATGGTTCATGTGGCGCGTCGTGTGAGCGGATTGTCGAAATCGCGGGTTTTGGGTATGGCGGGAGTGCTCGACTCTGCCCGCATGCGGGCCTTCATCGCTGCCGAATTGAGTGTGTCAGGCCAGGATGTAGCTGCGATGGTGCTGGGTGGGCATGGCGATACGATGGTGCCGTTGTTGCGGTACACGACGGTAAAGGGAAAGCCGGTCTCGGAGTTGATGTCGCAGGACCGGTTGGAGGCGATTGTGAAGCGGACGCGCGAGGGGGGTGCCGAAATCGTGGATCTGCTGAAAACGGGCAGCGCGTTCTATGCCCCCTCGGCCTCGGCTGTCGACATGGTCGAAGCGATCATGAAGGACCAGAAGCGGGTGATGCCCTGTGCGGTGTTCTGTGAGGGTGAATATGGATTGCAGGATGTCGTCGTCGGTGTGCCGGTCAAGTTGGGCCGAGGCGGGGCGGAGCAGGTGGTCGAATATGAGTTGACGGCGGAGGAGCGGGCGGGATTAGCGACCTCTGCCAGCGCGGTGCGCGAACTCTGTATAGCAGTCGACCGCCTCATGACGTAAGTAAACCGTCAAATGTCATTCGTCAATGCGGCTTAGCCCGCATTATTTATGAACACTTCTGCTACAACAAACCATCGGCCGGCGGGCTCGCCCTTCGGATCCTCACCGTACTGCATGAGTACGCCTTAGGTCCTCCGAGCTCCGCGCGCCGGTCTCGCGACGCAGCTCAGCGATTTCGCAACGAACTGTCATGAATAATTCGGGCTGAATGTCGAAATTGTATCTCGGTTGACGAATGATCATTGACGAGTGACGGGCCTCGATTGCTTGACATTCCGAGCAGAGCTACAGTACAGAAAGCGACGTAGTCATACACTGAACGAGGAGATGCGATGAAATTTCTTGAGAGTCCGATGCAGACGATGGGCGTAGGATTTGCGCTCGCGGTGGTGTTAATCATGGGGTATCTCGCTATGACCGGCACGGCGGTCGGTGATGCCGATTGGTTTGGTTTGCTGTTACGCTGGACCCATTTCTTGGCTGGAATCGTCTGGATCGGCTTGTTGTACTTCTTCAACCTGATCAATGCGGCATTCTTGAAGAGCCTGGACGGACCCACCAAGAATATCGTGATTCCCAAGTTGATGCCTGCTGCGCTGAACTGGTTCCGTCATGGCGCGACGGTCACGGTGCTTGCCGGGATTGTGTTGTACCTCTACATGTATCAGAGAGGCGGAACCGGCGCGATTGCGCTGGGAATCGGCGGGTTATTGGGTATCATCATGATGGCCAATGTCCACGCGGTGATTTGGCCGAATCAAAGGCGGATTATTGCGGCGGTGACGGCGGCAGCCCAGGGGACTCCTGCGCCGCCGGAAATGGCCCAGTGGGGCCGGACAGCGCTTCTCGCTTCCCGGGTCAACTTTATGTTGTCGATTCCCATGCTACTGTTCATGGGGGCCGGCAGCCACTTCAGGTAAGATGGCATACGACTGCCGGTGGGAGGGCCCGCCGGCAGTCAGCTCCTCACCCACCGCTGCTTTCATCCTCCTGAATTTTTCCAATGGGCTTAGCCCGCACGTCTGAGAAAAGCCTGGTTTGTTTTGTTTGTTTGGTTGATTTGGTTCATCTGATTAGCTTCGTTCAACCAAAAAACCAGACAAACCAAATGAACAAACCCGGCTGCCGATCTTTTCAGTACCCTGTTCAGATGGTCCATATGCCCAGTTTCGTATAGGGCAGTGGCCCTAAGTTGTTGAGATTCAGGCCTATTATCACGGCATTGCCTTGACGAATGCCGGCCAGGCACCTTATAGTATCGTTCCACTTTTTAAGTAAATGGGTATGGAAGGACGCATGACCGCTGCGACTGAACCACGAGTTCTCCAAGCGCTTGATGGCGCTCCTTGGGATATCGAAGCCTACCGGAAGATCGGGGGCTACGAGGCCTGGAAGAAATGTGTCAAAGAGCTGAGCGCGAACGATATCGTCAATGAGCTGAAGAAAGCCGGGCTCCGTGGGCGAGGGGGTGCAGGCTTTCCCACTGGCATCAAGTGGGAAAAGGTTCTCAACCATCGGGTGAAGGAACACTATTTTGTCTGTAATGCCGGCGAACACGAGCCAGGGACGTTTAAAGACCGGTACTTGCTCAAGCATGCGCCTCACCAGCTCATCGAGGGTTGTCTCATTGGGGCCTACACGGTGCAGGCGAAGGCCGCATTTATCTATGTGAATCATGAGTATCACGAAGAGCGCGAAAATCTAAAAAAGGCGTTGGCGCAGGCGAAGGCTCAAGGGTTTTTGGGCAAGAATATTCTGGGGAGTGGTGTGGATCTCGATCTGCAAGTTTTTGAAGGCCACGGGAGCTACGTGGCGGGCGAGGAAACTGCGATGCTCGAATCCATGCAGGGGCGCCCGGCGATGCCGAGACAGAAGCCGCCTTTTTACCCGACGGACTTCGGCCTTTACGGGAAGCCGACGTTGGTCAACAATGTCGAAACCTTGTGCAACATTCCGCGGATTCTCCTGAAAGGCGTGGCCTGGTTCACGCAGGTCGGCACAGAAAAGTGTCCTGGCACGATGATGTTTTCCCTGAGCGGTTCCGTGAATCGACCCGGCGTGTACGAGATGCCGATGGGTATCACGATTCGGGAGCTCGTGGACAAGTGCGGTGGGGGGGTGCCGGGCGGGCGTAAGATCAAGGCGGTGTTCCCTGGGGGACCGGCGTTCTCGATGGTTACGGCCGATCAGCTCGACCTGACGATGGATTTCGATTCGTTGAAGAAGGCCGGCACGGGGCTTGGGTCGGCCGGTGTGATCGTGGTCGATGATGCGACCTGCATGGTGGCGCTGACGCTCAAGTTCTCCAATTTCTTCAAGGTCGAGAGTTGCGGGCAGTGCCCACCTTGTCGAATGGGGACCATCAATCTCGCCGCGCTCATGACCAAGATTGAGCAGGGAGAGGGGACGGAGAAAGACATGGAGAGTCTCCTTCAGCTCTGTGGATTTGTGAAGGGGACGGGCTATTGCACGCTGGTAACCGGGGCTGCTGTGTTGGTTCAGAGCAGCATGAAATTGTTCCGTCATGAGTTTGAAGAACATATTCGTTTGCAGCGCTGTCCTTATCAGCCGGTGCCTGTGGCTGTATGAAAAGAAAGGAGTCATGAGTCAATAGTCATTTGTCACCAGCCGAATGAGATTCGGCAATGTGGCTGCGAGTGACCGATGACCTGTGACAAGTGACCATATCTATGCCGCGCGTGACGTTTCTTCTTCCTGAGAGCAGGAGTGGTGAAGTCGAGGTCAATACCTCGTTGTTGGAGGCGTCGAAGCTGCTTGGGTGTCGGTTGAACCACGATTGTGGTGGGAACGCCTCCTGCACCACCTGTCGGATCGAAGTGCAAATGGGCGCTGAGAACCTGTCGGAGATCGATTTCGATGAGCAAGATCTCCTCGATCGGGAAGCCCTCAGCGAGCCCTGGCATCGTCTTGGATGCCAGGCTAAAGTCTTTGGAGACGTGGTTGTTCGGGTCCCTGAAGGCAAGTGGGTTGCACCCACAATGCCGCAGTCGGAGTCGCAGGGTATTGAAATCTAGCAAAGAGATGTTACACTAAACCATTCCAGGCAAGTCTTCGAAGGACGGCCCGGTCACACGAGGAGGATCACAATGCTGACGATTACGGCGATTGCAGAACAGAAGATCAAGGAGTTGATGGTGGAAGAGAAGGACATTGTCGGTCTGCGCGTCTATGTCAAGGGCGGCGGGTGCCACGGGTATCAATACGGGATGGCCTTCGAATCGAAGATGGGCGATGACGACACCGTGGTGGAAAAGGGTATCGTCAAGGTCATCATGGATTCGCAGAGCGCTCCTCTCTTGCAGGGAGCCGAAGTCGATTACGTGGATAGCCTCCAAGGGTCCGGGTTCTCGATTAAGAACCCGCAAGCGAAGACCACCTGTGGCTGTGGCAGCTCCTTCAGCGCCTAAGGCATCGGCGCTGCGGTGGCGCAAGTTGATCAGTCGAACGAGTGACAGAGAGAGCCAGGATTGTCCGAATTGAGCGGCAGTTCTGGCTTCTCTATTTTTATACTCTGGTTGTGAGCGGAATTCGCGATGGCACAGGCGAGCGTGACAAGACGGTACCGGTTCTGTGCGGCGCACAGGCTGCATACGGACCATCTGTCATCTGAAGACAACCGAGCTGTATTTGGGAAGTGTAATAATCCCAATGGGCACGGCCATAATTATGTTGTGTTGGTGACGGTGAAGAGCACGGGTTCAACTACGGCTGCTGGAGGAGTGGATCTTGATCGGCTGGATCAGACTGTGGCAGACCAAGTGGTTAGACGGTTCGACCATCACGATCTCAATCAAGATCCTGAGTTTGCCGAACGCACCACGACGGGAGAGAATCTGGTGTTGCTGATCTGGGATCTGTTAGTGAAGAGCCTCCCCGCCGGGCAATTGGAAAAGGTGGGGCTCATTGAAACACGCGACAACTACTTCGAGTATGCGGGGGGCGTTGGAATGTTGAATGATAAATGTTGAATGGAGAATTGTCGGAATCGGAAGGATGTCTGAGAGCATCACGGTATAGAGGGGGGCGGCATGGCTAAGCAGGGAGTCAAACGGCGGGGTCGGCAGGAGGTTGAAGGCGTCAGTAAGAGCGGGAGAGCTGCGGATGTGGGTGTCCTGCAATCCCTGGTCACAGAGATGCTGCTGGCTCTCGGTGAAAAGCCAGGCCGGAACGGGCTCCTTAAGACTCCCGAGCGAGTGGCCAAGGCCCTCGCCTTCATGACCCAGGGCTATCACCGCGACATCGATCAACTCCTGAACGGTGCCCTCTTTCCGATCGAATACGACGAGATGGTCATTGTGAAAGACATCGACTTTTTCAGTATGTGTGAACATCACTTGCTGCCCTTCTATGGCAGAGTCCATGTGGGCTATTTGCCCAATAAGAAAGTGGTGGGGCTCAGCAAGATTCCGCGCATCGTGGATACTTTTGCCCGCCGGCTCCAAGTCCAAGAACGGCTGACCGTCCAGATCGCCGAAACTCTGAAGTCGAAGCTCAACGCGCGTGGCGTGGGCGTGGTCGTCGAAGCGCGACATCTCTGCATGATGATGCGGGGTGTCGAAAAGCAGAACACGGTCGCGGTCAGCAGCTCCATGTTAGGCGCCTTCCGCAGTCAGCCGCAAACCAGGCTGGAGTTTTTGAAGCTCATACGACGAGGCAGCGTAGGCGACTCCGATTAACAGGACGTTGAAAAAGTCCCCCAGCTTTCCGGAAGGTTGAGGCTCAGGTCAAGGCTGAGAAACAAGAGCCTGATCATCGCTTAACCTTAACCTCGACCTCAGCCTACCTTCACTTCAGGTCAAGGGGCCGTTTGCGATCATACAGTCTGGCGTATACAATTCACGCCATTGTTGAGGATTTGGATGACGACCTCACGCGATCAGGCTCCAGATTTGTTTGAGATTCCAGAGGAAGAGAAGTCCGTTGAGGCGCCCTTGGCCGAGCGTCTGCGGCCGCGCGAGTTTGCGGACTTCGTCGGGCAAGAGGCCATCACTGCGCCGGATCGGCCGTTGCGAAGGGCGATCGAGGCAGATCAACTCTCCTCCGTCATCTTCTGGGGCCCGCCCGGCTCGGGCAAGACCACGCTGGCGCATCTCATTGCACGCCACACGAAAGCGCAGTTTGTGCCCTTCTCGGCGGTCACAGGGGGAGTTCCCGAGCTGCGGGCCATTATCAAAGCAGCAGAACAACGTCAGGCAATCAACGGCCAACGGACCATTCTCTTCGTCGACGAAATCCATCGGTTTAACAAGGCGCAGCAGGATGCCTTTCTGCCTCACGTCGAGCGGGGAACGGTCATCCTGGTCGGCGCGACGACAGAGAATCCCTCATTTGAAGTGATCTCACCGCTCCTGTCCCGTTCCCTGGTCATTGTGCTCAAGCCCCTTTCGGATGAGGCCCTGGGGCATATTCTGGACCGGGGGCTCGCGGACACTGCGATCGGGTTAGGGAAGTGGAATGCCCGTTTGTCACCCGATGCCAGGCAACGGATGATTGCCTATGGCAATGGCGATGCGAGATCGCTCCTGACGGCCTTGGATTTTGTGGTCAGACAGCAACCGGCTGGGCCTGACGGGACTCGCCTGATCGATGGAGCGGCGCTGGAAGCGGCGCTGATGAAGAAATCAATCCGGTATGACAAGTCCGGAGAAGAACATTACAACGTCATCTCTGCCTATATTAAAAGCCTCCGCGATTCCGATCCTGACGGCGCCCTCTATTGGCTCGCCCGTATGTTGGAAGGGGGGGAAGACCCGAAATTTATCGCCAGACGGCTGGTTATTTTTGCCTCAGAGGACGTGGGGAATGCCGATCCTATGGGGCTGGTGGTCGCAACTGCGGTCGCTCAAGCCGTGCAGTTTGTGGGGCTCCCCGAAGCGCAGATCAACTTAGCCCAGGGGACGACCTATCTTGCCACCAGGCACAAAGATAACGCCTCCTATATCGGGCTTCTTGAGGCCATAGAAGACGCAAAATCCCATGGAAATCTTGGGGTTCCACTCCATTTGCGAAATGCCGTGACCTCAATGATGAAGGGGCTTGGGTATGGGAAAGGCTATCGCTATGTCCACGACGACCCCCAGGCCAAGGTGCAGGAGCACCTCCCGGAATCGCTCAAAGGGCGACGTTACTACCGGCCTAAAGACATCTAAGGGGGCCCCCAGAGAGTGGTGGACAAAGTTTTCTAATCGGTTATACTTAGGCTTGTGAAACGGCAGAGCTCAAAATCGGTTGCCTCGATTGCGGTGACGAACGAACGGCGCAAGTTTGTTCGGGCGACCTTGGTCGGTTCCGCGTTGATTTCACCTAAGAGCGGGGCCAAGGCGATTACAGCCGTGTTGGATAACGTCAATAAAGTCGGCGCAGGGTTGCACACGAAAGAGAAGCTGGTCATGGCCCAGCCGGTGACGGTATCGTTGGCATTTCTCGATTCGGATCGCGCGGAGCAGATGGAAAAGCTCGATGGGAAAGTCGCCTGGATGAAGCCGTGGGAGAAGGGGTTTCTGATCGGCGTGATCTGGGATGAACTGGTGACGAAAGAGAAGAACCGCTGGCTGTATTACTACCTGGAAGAAACCGTCAAGTCCTCCCTCTAACGCCGTCGGCGATATGGGAAGGTTCAGGCTGAGGTTAAGGTTGAGCCTGAAGTAAGTCGAATCTTCACTCAACCTTGACCTCAGCCTGTCTCACGTGTCTCGCTTTTCCCGCCAGTCTCGCCGGTCCCGCGCGCTTCCTGCTACGCGAATGCCGTTAACTTCTGTTTGACCTCTTCCAGTTCAGCCGAGAGTGTTTCCCACCTGGTAGTGAGCCGTACGAGATCCTTCTTCCACCCGTCGTATTCCGTTTGCAGCACGCTCCATTTGGTAGATTCATTTTTATAAAGTGCCGGGTCGGCAAGTTCGAGGTCGCGCGTTTTGATTTTGGTTTCGTATTCGGCAATCTCGGCTTCAGCCCGCGTCACCTGCTTTTCCAGTCTGGCTTGGGTCTTGCTCAGATCGCGTCGGTCTCCAGCTGAGGGTTTGGACGGAGCTTGCGACGCCATAGCCCTGGTCGGTCCGACTTCCTTCTCGCGATTCACTCCCTTCAGGTCGTCACTCGACTCCTTGATGGAGTCGATCTCCTGCGCTTTCTTCCACAAGTAATACTCATAGTCACCGGAGAAGCTTCGGGCCTTGCCCTCTTCGATCTCAATGACCCGCGTGCAGACTCTGGTCAGAAAGGTGGGGTCGTGGGAAATAAAGATGATCGTGCCGGGGAAGTCAGAGAGCGCATCGGTGAGCATATCGACCGAAGCCGGGTCGAGATGGTTGGTCGGCTCGTCCAGCAACAGGGTATTGGCCGGTTCAACCAGCATCCGTGCGAGTGCGACTCGATTGCGTTCCCCTCCGCTCAATGCCTTGATCGGTTTCTTTTGATCGTCGCCGGTGAAGAGAAAGGCCCCGGCAATTCCGCGGAGGAAAT
>CAZGYZ010000049.1:0-10562 GCA_964530675.1 uncultured Nitrospira sp.
AAAGCGAGTGTTGCCATAATCGAACCAATACCAATCTTCCGAGCAACAATTTATTGAAGAGACGCCAGGTGAACTTTTCGGGTTAACGAGATCGAATCGCCCTTTGTAGTTCCGCATATTGTCGCCGGAGTTTATCCACTCATGGTTGCCCCATGCCGGCATATAGGGAATCGTTCGTGACCACACCATCACATCGTTAAAGTGCTGATCAACCACGAACTGTCCATCTTCATCTCCATACGTAAGATCGCCGGTCACCAGTACAAAATTTGGATTCGTTGCGGCAATCAGTGCTTGAACGACCGACATGTTCGGATAGATCGTGGCCGCTCCAATATCCGATTCCAGGGAGACGGTAAAACCTGACGCGCCAAGAGGTGGAGGCGTCCGAAAGTTCGCCTCCGGCTCATTCCCGATTTTGTAGTAGTACCGTCGTGCCTTCTTGAAGCCCTGTCAACCGGGCTTCCCCAAAAGGCCCGGATGAGGAAAACGGTAAGGGGTTCCGAGGCATCGCGGTGAATGTCGTGGTGTAGTTTCCGGACGTCAAACCGTAACGAATCATGTTCTCAGCCGAACTCGATCGCCAGTCGAACGTGACGGATGTTTGTCCTGTAACCGTATAATGGATTTCATCCGCCGCTAATGAAGTGAGGGGAGTGAGGGCCGCGAGCGCCCCCAACATGCAGCCTAACCAGACAGGCCAGGACGAAGTCCGTTTTCTTGAAGCGATACATATCCGAGTTGTGCATGTCGGATAACTCTTGCTAGGCATTATCAATTCTCGTCCTTTCTTGAGGCCAAGAATGTAAGACGGGTCAAGTGCGAATCTGTCTGGGGCTGTAAAATCATTGGTATGTCTGTGGTCGTCAGGGCCACGTTCCTTTGAGCCAGGCGCGGTACATTGTTGACGAGGGGACAGGCGTGGCTCACTGAGTGAACTGACCGATATCCTAGGTTATCGTCTCCTTCTCGCATCAAAGACAGCAGTGACCAGGTTGGTTGCTGTAACCGTACAGGTTCCCGTTCCACTACAGCCTCCCCCAATCCAGCCCGTAAAGACTGATCTTGTTGCCGCTCTTGCCGACAAAGTGACTAGCGCCGATGGAGGAAACTCATGGGAGCAGACCGTCCCACAAGTAATTCCCGCTGGACTTGACGTAACTTTTCCGCTTCCCGTCCCACTTTTGGCAATGGAGACAATCACCGTTGGAGCAATCGGCAACTGCAAATGAAGCTCCCCGCAGCAAGCTGCGGGGTATCTTGCGGAATTCTCCGAAGCCACTACCCTCCTTCGCCAAGGCTTCGGAGGGTTCTCTCCGCCTTCATCCCCGTAGCAAGCTACGGGGTATTCGGCGAAGGAGAATAAAATGGGACGGAGTACGAGATCAGACTTTCGTTTCCGGTGGTATCGTAGGCGGAAATAGCAATGTAATACTGTCCATTTGTCTTAATATTTAGAAAAGAGCATGTTGTACTTGTCGTGGGAGCTAAAATCGACGTTGGTACACCTCGATGCCAGGGCTTGTTTCGGCATAGAGTCGATATCCAACCAGGTCAGTCTCGCTATTGGCTAGCCAAGCAATTTGACAGTCAGAGGTAATAATAGGTCCCACCTGTGCATAACTCGGCGAGACATTGAGGGAAAAAACGAGGAAGAAAAAGAAATACAGCTGATGGCTACGACAAAATGTCATCACAGTGACCTAATTGTTACCTGCGAAAAATACGTAGTGCGGGTGTGCAATAGCAGAGAAGCGAAAGGAAAGTCTACCCCTACAAAAGAGGGGTAAGGGTTAGACTTACCTGGTTGGAGGGCGGCCCTTTGGGGTTGTGCCAAGCGGAAGCCTCCGGAAATTCATTAGCAGATTCAGTCAGTTTCCGCCGTCCTTCCTGGCAAAGTCTCTATGGGCGCCCCGTTCCTCCGGCTGATTGCGCGCCAGCCTATGACACCCCTGGAAGAGAGGTGATCGATGTTGGTGGATGGAGAATTTAGCAATCAGCTTCCAACAGGTTCAACTCGCGAAGATTTTCACAAACAGTTACGGCACCCGTCCATGGGAAAGGGAGCTCGGACACGCTTTACGTCAGGCCGTAAAACAAAGGCTCTTGATCCCGTTGTTTCTCCCTACCCCACCAAGCCCAGGACGTCGGACTCGCGAACGAGAACGAGTTCCTTCCCGTCCAGATCGACTTCGGTCGTTCCGTATTTCTCGTAGAGGACCTGATCGCCGGGTTTGAGGACCGTGGGCGTGAAGACCTTTTCCTCTTTCTTTTTAGGTTTACTACCAGACTTCTTTTCCGGTGTGTCCCAGCGCCCCTTCCCCACGGCCAGAACCTTTCCTTCTACCGCTTTCTCCTTGGCCGTGTCGGGGATGAACAACCCTCCGGTGGTTTTTCCCTTGGCCTCCGACGGTTCGATCAGTGCCCAATCCTGTAACGGCTGAAGTCCCATGGTGATTCCTCCTCCTGTGGTTCAAGTACCAGCGACAGGCTACGTCGTTCTGCAGATGGCGTCAACTCACCGAGAGGTGAAACCTCAAGCCTCATCCCCCAAGCAGGTGGAGCCATTGAGGGTGGTCTCCACTGCGCGCATCGAGGGACCGCCGCTCGTCTATCTTCTCCCTCGATGGCGGGCTAGAGGGTCTCCCACCGCGCGTGTCCAACGAGGGTCTTCCGAGACCGCGCGTTGCACGAGCACAGGAGACCCGCTAGCCCGCCCTCTCATGCCCCTTCTCCGCCTCCACCCTTCCCCCAATAGGGAGTGGCCAAGGCTGCCCTTTACTGCGCGCATTGAGCGACCGTCATCCATCTAATTGATCCTTCCAAGCTCGCTTGTTTTCCCTCTCTTGGAAGGGCACCTGGCCACTCCCTTCTGGTCTTTCTAAGCCTCCCCATTCACCTCTCCAGAGGGTGGCCTGCTTGGTCTCCCACTGCGCGCGTCCAACGAGGGCCTTCTTAGGCCGCGCGTTGCGCGAGCACAGGAGATCAACAGGCTACCCGTAGTTTTCTCCTTTCCCAGGTGTTAAAACATATCTCCGATACTTCATGTCATGGTTCGTACAAGAGAAGGAATGTCTATGTCTTTGCCGATCGAGAAGTCGTCGTCCGATGAATTGGCGCGTGAAGTGGCCAGGCGACGCACGTTTGCCATCATTTCGCACCCGGATGCAGGAAAAACCACGCTGACTGAGAAGCTTCTCTTGTACGCCGGCGCAGTACACCTGGCCGGGGCTGTGCATGCGCGGTCTCACCAGCGTGCGTCGAAGTCGGACTGGATGGAGCTGGAGCAGGCGCGCGGGATTTCGATTACCTCCACCGCCCTCCAATTCGACTATCAAGGTGTGCGCGTGAACCTGCTCGATACGCCTGGCCACCAGGACTTCAGCGAAGACACCTACCGAACCCTTATGGCAGTAGACAGCGCGGTCATGGTACTCGACTGCGCCAAAGGCATCGAGCCCCAGACCAAGAAACTCTTCGCCGTCTGCCGCAAACGCAATATCCCGATCATGACCTTCATCAATAAGATGGACCTCCCGGGTCGCCATCCATACGAACTCCTGGAGGAGATCGAGCAGACCTTAGGCATGACGGCGGTCCCGTTCAATTGGCCCATCGGAGAAGGGTCAGGGTTTCTGGGTCTGTACGATCTTCAAGAGCCTCAAGTCTTGTTCTTCCAACGAACTCTGCACAACCAGCGTCGGGCGCCGATGAGGGTGGAGACCTTTCCTCACCCGAGCCTGGCTGAAACACTTGGAGAGGCCTATGGCCCACTACAAGAAGAGATCGCTTTGCTGACCGGCGCCGGGACCAAGTTCGATCGTGACCGCTTTCTCGCCGGCCAGCTCACGCCGGTTTTCTTTGGGAGTGCGCTGACCAACTTCGGCGTCGAACCATTTCTAAACGGGTTCCTCCGGCTCGCGCCGCCGCCGGGACCGCGAATGAGTTCGGAAGGACCGGTACAGCCGACGGATGAGCAATTCTCCGGATTTGTGTTCAAGATCCAGGCAAATATGGATCCACAACATCGTGATCGGATGGCATTTTTGCGCATCGTGTCTGGCCGCTTCGAGAAGGACATGATGGTTCACCATGCGCGACTGAACCGGAAGATTCGTATGACGAGACCACACCGGCTCTTCGGCCGTGACCGGGAGACGATTGAGGAAGCCTACCCAGGCGATGTCGTCGGGCTGGTGAACCCAGGACTCTTTGCCATCGGTGACACACTCAGTTCCGGCAGTCCCCGCTCCTTCGATGCGATTCCGTTATTTCCCCCGGAGTGCTTCGGCGTACTTCGAAGCCAGGATCTCACGAAGCAGAAACAGTTCCAGAAAGGACTCCAGCAGCTCGAAGAAGAAGGGGTCATGCAGGTGTTTTATTCACCGGATCATGTGCGGCGGGAACCGGTCTTGGCTGCGGTGGGAGAACTCCAATTCGATGTCGTTGCCTCTCGGCTTGAGACCGAGTATGGGGTTAAGACTCTTGTCGAACGGATGCCCTTTGTCCTGGCCCGCTGGGTGAGCGGCGATCCCGACACGATAGCCAGGATCTATTGGCCACAGGACACGCGCCGGCTCGTGGACAAGGACGGCAAGATGGTGATGCTCTTCGGCTCCGAACGGCTGCTCGCCTACTGTATGAAAGAATATGCTTCCCTCAAGTTTCAGTTGAGAGAGGAAGTTGGAGCAACAGAGCGCTAACCGGTTCTTCGCGCGAGACTTGTTAGATTCCTGAATCCCTTCGGCCTTCAGCCTGTTGTGCCCATCTCGTGCTTCACCCGCCACGGTCTACTGTCGTACGAGTATGCACGTAGTTGGAGGCAAACGAGTGCACCGTCTATCTTCTGAGAAAACCTACGTTTGACTCATTGATTTTCTCCCATCTCCTACAGTCTCCCCACGCGTGATAAAAAACTTCTCGCGCCACGCCTTATTTTCACGATGTTTGCGCCGACCATCCCTCTCATGCTGCGGCACAGGCCTTGCTCTCACCTCTGTGACAGGGCAAATGGTTAGCCCTTTTCACCTCCCCGTGGATACCGAAGTCAGTTCAGCAATCTGACAGAGGCACATCGCGTGAGAGATTGGCTTCTCCGGCAAAGGCATGCCTGCTGCCGGTGAGAAATTATGGGAATGCTAGTATGAACTGGGTAAGAGCCATCACCGGCGTGCTTGTGTTGTGGTCTAGTACGGCTTGGGGTGCCACGTTGACATGGAACGCCAACAGCGAACCAGACCTGGCAGGATATCGTGTCTACCAATGCAGTCAGCTGCCTTGTAGCAGAGCGTCGGGCAACGCATCTTCTCTCGTCACGGTGGGAACGGTGACAAGCTTCAATATCGGGACGCCCGTGGTCACTCAGTACTATTTCATTACGGCCTATGACTTTGCCAATAATGAGTCGACCGAGAGTGGCCTCACAACCTTTACACCCACCGGGTCCCCTCCGCCTGTTGTGCCACCGGTTATCGGGGCGAGTCCGACGAGCCTTTCTTTCGCTACAACCCAGGGCGGCGCCAACCCTCCGGCCCAGACCTTGAGTATCAGCAACACAGGGGGCGGTTCATTCAGTTGGAGCGCCGGCAAAAATGCCACCTGGTTGACCCTGAGTCCGATTTCGGGGACTGGAAACGGCGCCGTGACATTGACGGTAACTACCGGCAGTTTGACGGCTGGCAGCTATAGTGGCGCGGTGACAGTGAATGCTCCCGGGGCTTCCTCTGTGACTGTGCCAGTGACGCTCACCGTTGCAACGGTTCCCATACCACCGTCTATTGGGGCAAGCCCGACGAATCTCTCCTTCGTTGCAACACAGGGTGGCGGTAACCCGGCGCCCCAAACCTTGAGCATCAGTAATACAGGGGGAGGCTCGCTCACCTGGAGCGCCACTGACAATGTCGACTGGTTGGCTCTGAGTGCGGCCACTGGCGCAGGCAATGGCGTTGTGACGGCGACTGTGGTAACTGGCGCCAGAACAGCCGGAACCTACAATGCCAACATCACGCTCACTGCCATCGGAACGTCCCCAGTCACCGTGCCAGTAACGCTCACCGTCACCACATCCCCACCACCGCCTCCGCCACCGACCCCGATAGCACCGCCGACTCCAAGTGGTCTGCGGATCACTGTCGCACAGTAAAATCTGTCTGGCATTGAGGCAGGAACGCGTTGTTGGAAGATAGCCGAGCGGGACGGGCGAGACTTGCGGGACAGGCGCGACAGGCTGAAGCGATTCAGGAATCTAACAAATGGTCAATGATCAATGTTTAATGGTATATGTTGAGTAGTTATCAGATCGAGCTCGACGCTGACCATCGACCATTCACCATTCTCACCATACCCTTCCACCATCCCGCTTTTTCTCGCTAGTCGCGCATGTCTCGCACAAATTAGGCTCGCCCGCCGTCAAAGCCTGTATCTCTCCATTTTTCTAACAGCGCGATTCGCCGTATCAGCTGCGCGACGGTCGCCTGATCGACCCGGCCGCCGGTTCGCTTGATGAGTTCCGCATTGAGCCGGCGATGATCGATGCCGGCTTTTCTCGCCACGGCGCCGACGAGGGAGCGATGCTGGTCCCGCAATTCGTTCTTCATATCATGGAGCGGCACTGACGGCGCTACGACATCCTTGCTCTCGCCGGATGATTCCAGATCATCTCCCCCGATTAGGGCATCTACCCTGGCCACCCCGTGCAAAGGAATGTACTCTTTCAATGAGGTCGCGGCCGTACCGAACAGGGTACGCTGCATGGAAGGCATGATCTCTTCCAGTACGTGATCGCGTTCGGCCTTGATTCGTTTAGCATAGTGCACGAGGGTCGCGTCCTTCGGCAGGTAGAGCCAGGCTCGCTGCGGCTTTGGCAGTCCTTCCTGCATCCTGACGAATCGCCCGACGACTTGTCGGAAATACATCTCGGTCAGGACATTCGTGGCGTAGACGCCGACACGGAGCCTCGGGATATCGACGCCTTCACTCACCATGTTCACCGCAACGAGCCATTGCTGGGTCTTATGTTGTGCGAACGAAGCGATCGTCTTCGACGCCGACGGATCGTCCGATATGGCCACATGCGCTCGGCTTCCAGTGATACGGCCCAGCAGATCCGCCACCTGCCTCGCATGGTCCTGATTCATCGCGACGATAAGCCCGCCGGCGTCCGGCTGTTCCTGCTTCCGGAGCCGACGCAACTCGGCATGGGCATCCGTGATCACAGGCCCCAACCAGCTGTCTTGCAAGAGCGCAGTCTTGAGTCGCTCGCGTTGTAACTCAAAGGTGAGTCCATCCTCGAAAGTTGCCCGATGTTCGAGACCTTCCGAGAGCCACGCCAGTTCTCCCTCGTAGCTCGGAAAGAGAATCGGACGGCAGACGCTCTCACGAATCGCCTCGGCATATCCATAGGTGAAATCAGCCTGGCTCTCGCCCTGCTCATACCGTACGTAAGGAATCGGATTGTTATCGGAGCGAAAGGGAGTGCCGGATAGGGCCAAGCGAAAGACCGCGTCTTCAAATGCCCCCAGTAACGCGTTGCCCCAATCCTTCCCCTCACCCGCATGGTGCAGCTCGTCAAAAATAAGCAGCGTGGGCCGGCTCCTGCAGGCACGTTGAAATATATCCGGTGCAAGACACACTTGTTGATAGGTCACGACTGCGCCATGGTAGTCGCGCGCTTCGATCGCCTGCTCGTTCGTCAGATCGGGATCCAGGTGAATACCGACCAGGCCTGCAGCGGTCGCCCATTGCGTGCGTAGATGATTCGTCGGACAGATGACCAGCACACGGCTGGCTACTCGATCGGCCAGGTATTGATGGGCAATTCGAAGCGCGAAACGAGTTTTCCCCGCTGCGGGTGTTGCCGTCGCAAGAAAATCAGGACGCGTATGGGTCAGAACGCCGGATACGGCGCGAGCCTGCCACTCGCGCAGCTTGGCCGTCCAGGGAGACAAGGTCACTGCAGCCTCTTGATCGATTGTTGTCTATATTGGGTAGATATAGGTAGGACCACCAGTGAATTGAAATCTTCTCGACCGAAAACTCTCCTCGGCTCTACAAGAAGGGCGTGGCCAAACTACCGTTGACTGGACATATCACGCTAATCCCCTCTTTCACTTTCAAAGGTGGCCTGGTCGATCCTCGATTGCGCGCGTCGAACGTGCACATTCCGAACGTGCGCGTTCCGCGTGCAGGAGAACGACCAGGCTACCCTCTTCCCCCCCGTGGCTGCTCCAGAAACAATCTCACTGCCACCTTCTGTCCTTTAATCCTGGTCCGACTGAGAGTCTCGATGATCTCCCGAGCCAATACTTCCGGCACTTCTACCAGCGAAAAGCGATCCATCACTTCGACAGCGCCGATCACATTTGAATTGAGCCCTGCCTCGTTGGCAATAGCCCCGACAAGGTCGCCCGGACGGATTCCTGCCTCTCGGCCTGCCCCGATATACACCTTGGCCATCCCCGCCGTTCGTCCGCCGCGACCAGGCGCGTTGAACGGTCTGCTCTGCCCCTCTCTCGGCATCATGCCACCGGCCCGTCCTCGAGAATCTGCCATAGGACGCCGCACCATTGATGGCCGCTCCGGCGGCCTGGACGATACTGCCGGGATATCCTGCTCCTTTCGCTCCCCACCCTGCATGCGAAAGACAAGTTTCATGGCTGCAGCCGCCACCTCCAGGGGATCTTTCTGTTCGGCAAGCGCTGCGGCTACGGCTCGAAATAGATCCAGATCGCCGGCTGCAAGTACCTCTTCAATCGCGTTCTTGGCTCGTGCCAGCCGCTTCGTGCGAAGATCGGCGACGGTCGGCACTTGCGTCACGACAATTTTGGCTTTCGTGAGCTGCTCGATGTTCCACAACAACCGCTGCTCGCGCGGATCAATGACGGTGATCGCCGACCCTTCACGCCCGGCCCGTCCAGTCCGCCCGATCCGATGGACATAACCTTCCGGCGACGTGGGCAAATCGTAATTCACCACATGTGACACAGAGGGAATATCCAAGCCCCTCGCCGCCACATCGGTGGCCACGAGGAGTTCGGTCTGCCCGGCACGAAACGAATTCATCACGCGATCGCGCTGGGGCTGATTCATCCCACCATGGATCGCCTCGGCCCGGTGGCCACGGCTCGTCAACATCGCCGTGATCTCATCGACTTCGATGCGCGTGCGGCAAAATACAAGGGCCGATTTCGGCGCTTCCACATCCAGAATACGAGCCAATGCCGCTTCTTTATGCTGACGGGCTACAATGTAGGCTGTTTGATGGACACGCGGCGCGGCGCCGGCTTTGAGCGGCTCCTTGGCAATCCTGATCTCGACCGGATCCTTCAGATGGCGCTTGGCAATAGCAGCAATCCTGGCGGGCATGGTGGCGGAAAACAACGCCGTCTGCCGATCCTTAGGCGTCTGTTCGAGAATAGCATCCAGATCCTCGGCAAATCCCATGTCCAGCATCTCATCGGCCTCATCCAGCACGACTATCTGAATCGTCTTGAGCTGCAGGGTCTTTCGACGGATATGATCCAGCGCCCGCCCAGGCGTGGCCACGATGACATCGACACCGCGTCTGAGCGCCTGGAGCTGCAGGCCCATCGCCTGACCTCCATAGACCGGGAGCACGGAGATTTTGAGCTCTTTGCCATACCGCGTGACTGCTTCACCGACCTGCATAGCCAGCTCTCTGGTCGGCACCAGGACAAGCGCAGAGGGGCAACGCCGCGCCGAATGGGCAATGCGTTGGAGCAGCGGCAGCGTGAAGGCTGCCGTCTTGCCGGTTCCGGTTGCCGCTTGACCCAGGAGATCGCGGCCTGCCAACAAAGGAGGAATTGCCTCCCGCTGGATCGGTGTCGGCTCTTCATAGCCCAATGTGTCGAGCGTCGTCAGCAGGGCGGCTTCCAGGCCCAGCGCCGCGAAGCCCGGTGAGAAACCCTTCGCCGGCGGTTCAGCCGGCGGGGGCGTGGTGTCATGTTTCATAGAATGCCTCGATGGCCTTTTGGAATTGTATATTGGTCGAACGATCGTCGAACTATGGGAAATCAATGGGCATAATACTGCGGTTCACCCCTGAAGAGATAGCGGTCAGGAAACAATCTTTCAATACGCCTCCCTCTACTCGCCTCTCTCTTCTGGCTGCTGGATAGGCCCCGCCCACTCGCCTTTAGCGAGTGTCACCTCTTGAAACCCGCCGTCTGGCCATTGAAACTGGCCGACCTCATCCACTTGCACAATAAAGGGGTCCGCTTCGTGAGCCGGACCACGGAACCAATACCAGCCGGCCGCTGTGGGTTTGCCCTCGGTCCATCGATAGTCGACCATCTATCCGTTTCCTTTTCGTCTCTAGCACAAGTCTGATACAGTCCGAGAGGATATTGTAATATCCTTTGTGCCGCAGGAGGCCCCTGACGTCTCCAGTCGCACCGCAGGCTGTTCAAAAAGACCGTCCAGCAAGGCCGCAGACGATGAAAGCACCGGAGGCGTAGCCTCTGGGCTACGTTGAGGATGCTTTCGAGGCGAGAACGACGCTGGCGGACTTTTTCAACAGCCTGTTAGAACACCGAACTTATCAT
>CAZGYZ010000050.1:0-10355 GCA_964530675.1 uncultured Nitrospira sp.
AGCCGACGTCCACGCAGCCGAGGTAACTACTGAGGTGTTTAGGCTGAAGGCTCCGGGCACAGGCTGAAGGTCGGAATTCGAAGTTCCGAACACTTCAGCCTGAACACCTTCAGCCTATCTACCTTCCGAGTAGTTACCATCCAAGTTGCTTTCGCGCACTTGCAATGCTAAAGCGATACCATGCGAATTGTATTCATGGGCACGCCTGATTTTGCCGCGGCTTCGCTTGAAGCCTTGTTGAAGTCTGACGATTCCGTTGTCGGCATTGTCACTCAACCGGATCGCCCGAAAGGACGCGGGCAAATCCTTACGCCCTCACCCGTGAAAATTCTAGCCCAACGAGAACAGATTCCCCTGCTACAACCACTCAAAATGAAGGACCCCGAGTTTCTCCAGGCTCTAGCTAGATGGAAGCCGGATCTGATTGTGGTTGCGGCGTTCGGACGTATCTTGCCTCCGGCGATCCTCTCGCTTCCCCCACGCGGCTGTATCAACGTGCATGGCTCCCTTCTTCCCAAATATCGCGGCGCTGGTCCGATCCAGTGGGCCATCATCAACGGTGAGGCGGAAACAGGGATTACGACCATGCTGATGGATGAGGGGATGGATACAGGCGCCATGTTGCTCCAAGAGGCCATTCCTATTACCGCTGACGATACGGCAGGCAGCCTTTCACCACGTTTAGCTGAGCTGGGAGGAAGACTGCTGATCGAAACGATTGTCCGACTCAAAGCCGGCACTCTTGTACCGCAGCCGCAAGACTCTTCACAGGCAACCCTTGCGCCGCTGCTGAAAAAAGAAGATGGCGTAATCGATTGGGCATTGCCGGCCACTGTTCTTGCTAACCGGGTCCGTGGGCTCTCTCCCTGGCCTGGAGCCTACACAACCGTGGCAGGCAGCGACCGTTGGACGATCTGGCGAGCGCTGGCACTCCCAAGTTCCGTGACAAGTCCCCCTGGAGTGGTCGTCGCCATTACGAACGAGGCGATTCATGTTGCCACCGGGGAGGGAGTTCTTGCTGTGATGGAGTTACAGCCGGCTAATAGCCGACGCATGGACGTATCTCAATACTTGGCAGGCCATCCCATTCTTGTTGGGTTTCAACTCGGAGGGTAGACTCTTTCCTAGCCAGCAGGCTTGTTCATTTGGTTTGTTTGGTTTTTTTGGTTGAACGAAACTAACGAGTTGAACCAAATCAACCAGATAAACAAAACAAACCAAATAGACCGGGTTGAAACCTCTATGACTTCCGGCTCTCGATCGTTATTCACCGCCCAGACCGCACCATCGGCACGTGCAATCGCCCTTTCGTTGTTGGTGGAGTCCGCCAACAGCGAGGAGGGGGTCGATGTTTTGTTAGATCGTGCTCTCGCACGATGCTCGTTCGATAGCAGGGAACGAGCTCTTACGATGGAACTCACTTATGGCGTCTTGCGGCGGCTTGCGACCATCGATTGGCGGCTTGAGCCGGTTCTAGACAAGCCCCTGCTTCGCCTTCCCGTCGCCGTCCAGATGACGCTCAGACTTGGAGCGTACCAACTCCTGTTTCTCGATCGTATCCCGCCGTCTGCCGCAGTCAACGAATCAGTCAACCTGGCCAGGGCCTTTGCCGGCACAGTCGGCAGGGACTGGAGCGGACTCGTCAATGCGGTATTGCGCGGGTTGTTGCGCCATCCGCCTCGCCCCTGGCCCAGCATGGATCATGACGCCGCGCAAGCCCTCGCCGTGCGGTATTCGGTTCCAGGCTGGCTCAGCCATCGATGGATAGAACGTCTGGGCCTGGCCTCTGCAGAAATTGCCTGCAAGGAGGTCAGTGCCGCGCCCCCACTGACACTTCGGGTAAACCGGTTGATCACGACCAGGGAAGCACTCCTCGAAAGCTTTTTACAGATGGGTATTGCAGCCAAACCGACCAGTATGAGTCCATTTGGTATCGTGCTTGATGAAGGAGGCTCTGTGCCCTCACTCCCCGGGTTTCACGAGGGCGCTTTCTATGTGGAAGATGAAGCGGCGCAACTGATTCCCCCCCTGCTCGACCCTCAGCCCGGCGACATCGCCCTCGA
Organism: uncultured Nitrospira sp.; assembly: GCA_964530675.1. GTDB lineage: Bacteria > Nitrospirota > Nitrospiria > Nitrospirales > Nitrospiraceae > Palsa-1315. Next base: position 2,064 of record CAZGYZ010000050.1, read on the forward strand.
TGCATGCGCGGCGCCGGGAGGGAAATCGACTCATCTGGCCGACCTGATGCAGAACAAGGGAGCTATCTACGCCGTCGATCGTAAAGGCGCCCGCTTAGATCTCCTGCGAAGCAATTGCCAGCGACTCGGGGTCCAGAATGTCGTGCCAATCATCGGCGATATTCGAGAGCCATGTGAGTGGGTTTCCATGATCGAAATAGCAGGGTCTCCCTCCGCGAAGAAAGCCAGAGTAGGCGAGCCGTCTGTTGATCGGGTATTGGTAGATGCGCCCTGCAGTGGGCTCGGTGTATTACGGCGACATCCGGAAGCGAAATGGCGGAAAGATGAGCAGGCGCTCCCGCGACATCAGGCACTCCAGCGTCAAATCCTCGAAGCGGTGGCCCCATGCTTGCGGCCCGGCGGGGTGCTGGTCTATAGTACGTGCTCGACGGAACCGGAAGAAAACGAAGACGTCATCGAGCGGTTCTGTCGTGCCCATGTGGAGTTCCAGCGTGAGTCTGTCCGTCCCTGGCTCCCGACCGCGGCGCAGGGGTTTGTCACCGAACAAGGCGCCCTCTCGACAATGCCTAACCGCTTCTCGATGGATGGATTTTACGCCGCACGACTGAGGAAAATTCTGTGATGCCACGCGCCACTCTTATTGCGCCCTCGATCTTAGCTGCTGACTTTGCCAGGCTGGCCGAGGAAGTGGCAGCCGTGGAACGAGCCGGAGCTGATTTCCTGCATATCGATGTCATGGACGGGCATTTTGTCCCCAATTTGACCATCGGTCCTCCGATCGTAGCAGCCCTCAGAAAAGTCACCAAGCTGCCGCTCGACGTCCACCTCATGATCACCAACGCCGACGGCTTTATCGCTGAGTTCGCCGAGGCCGGAGCGGACTATCTCACGGTTCACGTAGAAGCCTGCCCGCATCTCCACCGCACGGTGCAATCGATCAAAGAACATGGCGTCAAGGCCGGTGTGACCCTCAATCCGGCCACCTCGCTCAGTACGATCGAGGAAATTCTCCCCGATGTCGATTTGGTTCTCATCATGTCGGTCAATCCTGGGTTTGGCGGTCAAACCTTTATCGCCTCCTGCCTGCAGAAAACTGCCTCGGCCCGCGCCATGCTCGATCGGATCGGAAGCCGTGCGTTGCTCGAAGTGGACGGCGGAGTCAAGATCGACAATGCAGCGCAGGTACTGGCTGCGGGAGCCGACGTACTGGTCGCTGGGTCGGCCATTTTCTCTAGCCGGGACTATGCTGCGACGATTGCTGCGATGCGCGCAGCCGGCCACCCTTCTTCCACGACGCCGCAGCGCGTCTCCGCTCACCGATAGGCCGCGCGGGTGGACATTTCTTCCCTCATCGATAGCCTCCATCCTCTCGAAGTCAAAGTCCTATCGACTTTTGGGGCGAATCATTCCGCCATCATCCAGACAGAACAGCTCATACAGTCCACTAAGTTAGAGCCTTCGCAGCTCAGTATGGCGGTCGAATGGTTGCTCGCCAAGTCATTGCTTGCGGTGGAAACGGAAACTGTGACGCCGATCGTCTCGCTTACCAAAATCGGCGAACTCTATTTTGAGAAATACTCGCCGATCGAGCGGGTGCTGTCTGCCGCTCGCGATGCAGCCAAAACCGGCAAGCGCTTGACCATTCAGGACATTCAATCCCGGGAAGGACTCGAACCGTCGGACGTGAGCGGTGCGATCGGACGGCTCAAGAAAGAGGGCGCGCTCCTCATCATCCAAGGCGGCTGTATCGAATCGACTGGACGACCGAGCCAGACAGCGGAAACAATGAGGGGATTGCTGCAACAGCTTCATGGAGCGCCGCGTGGGCTGCAAGCATTCCCCGAAGCACAACGGCAGGTCATTCAAGATCACGCCGTCAAGCGCGGAAATGCACGGGAACCGTTCCGCATCGATGATCGTGTAGCCAGAGCACTCAAGCTTTCCGTAACCGGCGCCGAGGCCGCCCAGCAACTCGCTCGGCAGGGAACTGCGGAAGAGGTCTCCCAGCTGACACCCGAACTGTTGAAAGACGGAAGCTGGCGGACAAAGCGCTTCCGTAAGTATACGATCAGTCTTCGCGCGCCACGAATTGCGCCGGGCAAACGCCATCCCTATCGCGAGTTTCTCGATACGGTAAAGACAAAACTCGTGAGCATGGGATTCCAGGAAATGCGTGGCCCGCTCGTGGAGACAGAATTCTGGAACATGGATGCCCTCTTCATGCCGCAGTTCCATCCGGCACGTGACATCCATGACGTCTACTTCGTCAAGGAACCGACCCATGCCTCATCGATTGCGGAACCGTTCTTGTCTCAGGTTGCGCAGGCGCACCAGACTGGCGGCGCAACCGGCTCAACCGGTTGGAACTATCCCTTTGATACGGAACGTGCGCGACGGCTGGTCTTGCGAAGCCAGGGGACGGCCGTCTCGGCCCATACATTGGCGGCACAACCTGCCGTGCCTGGAAAATACTTTTCCATCGCCCGCTGTTTTCGATACGATCAAGTCGATGCAACTCACGCGACCGATTTCTTCCAGGTGGAAGGGATCCTGCTCGGCGAAGACATCAACTTTCGCACGTTACTCGGCCTACTGAATCTCTTTGCCCGTGAAGTGGCGCAAGCCAAGGAAGTCAAATTTCTCCCGGCCTACTTCCCCTTCACCGAACCATCGGTCGAGCTGCACGTGCGCCATCCGAAGCTCGGATGGATGGAGCTTGGCGGAGCTGGGTTGTTTCGACCGGAAGTGACCCTTCCCCTAGGCGTGACCGTTCCAGTAATCGCATGGGGGCTCGGACTCGATCGCATGGCGATGGTGGCGCTTGGCATTCACGATATTCGTGAGTTGTTCACCGACAATCTGGATCTGATTCGTTCCACCAAGGGATCTTTCTAACAGGATGCTGAAAAAACCCGCCAGCTTCGTTCTCGCATCGCTCAGAGGCTCAACGTACCGAAGCGTACGCCTCGCCTCTTCGCTCACTGCGGCCTTGCTGGACGGGCTTTTTGAGCATCCTGAGACTATTTTGATGTCGGTGCCATACGAAAGATTCCAACGGCTTTTTGTGTATAAACTGACTTTTTCCGCAACCTGCTAGGCTTCCCATGCCCACGATTACTATTTTCAAACAGGATCTCGAGGGATTGCTCGCCGGGCCAAGAAAACCTCGACAACCGATCACCATGGAGCAACTCGAAGAGTCATTGATGCTCGTAAAGGGTGAGCTGAAGGGACAGAGCCCCGACACCGGCGAACTACGAATTGAGTTGCAAGACAGCAATCGCCCCGATCTCTGGTGCTGTGAAGGAATCGCCAGGCAGATTCGGGTGAAGCGGCAGGGGGCTCTGGCAAGGTACGACTTTCTCACGACCACATCAAAATCACCAAAGCAACTGATCGTGGCTCCCGGCCTGGAAAAGATCAGGCCCTACGTGGCAGCTTGCGCTGCAACCGGCTACCGTGTGACCCAGGAGGGCCTGGCACAGCTGATCCAGACGCAAGAGAAACTCGCCGAAATGTTCGGACGTAAACGTAAGACTGTCTCGATCGGACTCTATCGGCTTGCAGCGATCGAGTTTCCTGTCACCTATGATTTGGTAAAGCCCGACGCGGTCACATTCACGCCCCTGGGCATGGATACGGTCATGACGCTCGGAGAGATGCTGCTCGTCCATCCCAAGGGCCTGGAGTTCGGCGGGATTCTCGCAGGACACGATCGTCTACCCGTTCTCCGCGATGCAAAGAATCAGACACTCTCATTCCCGCCGATCATCAATAGCCGGGAAGCCGGAGAAGTGCGGGTGGGAGACGATGCCCTCTTTGTCGAGGTGACCGGCACGGACCTCGCGATGGTCGTCCTGACCCTCAATATCTTCGCGGCAAATCTGGCGGATCGTGGTGCGGTTATTGAGCCGATCGAAGTACGATATCCTTATAAGACGGTTCTCGGCATGGCAGTTATGACTCCGCAAGATCTTGGGAAGTCACGGAAGCTTCCCGTCAGTACGATCGAACAGGCGCTTGGGCAGGCGCTCGGCGCCCAGGAAGTCGTAAAGGCCCTCACGGACTACGGTTATGAAGCGACGACGAAAGGTAAATATGTGACGGTAACGCCTCCGTTCTATCGGCAAGACCTCATGCACGCAATGGATGTGGTCGAAGATGTTGCGATCAGCCGTGGGTACGGAGACTTTTTGCCGGTGATGCCATCGCAATTTACGGTCGGGGGATTGTCGCGCGTCGAAGAGGTCTCCGACCGTGCAAGAGCCCTCATGGTCGGCATGGGTTTCCAGGAAATCATTTCCAATATTCTCGGTTCACCCAAGGATCTCCGCGATGCAATGCGCCTGGAAGGGACGGAATGGGGACAACTGGTCGAAGTAGATAATGTGATGTCCCAGAGCTTTTCCGCACTTCGCCAATGGATGCTTCCGTCGTTACTTCGCGTGGAGGCTGCATCGAACCGGGCATTTTATCCCCATCGGATATTCGAAGCAGGCGAAGTGGCACGTCCCGATTCCACCCAGTCCCTTGGGTCGCATACTGTAACTGTGCTCGGCGGAATGATCGCCCATGCCGATGCGCACTTCTCCGAAGCCCACTCCTGCCTGGAAACGCTGTTTTATTATGTGAACCAAGCCTACAGCCTAGAACCGATCCAGCATCCGTCATTTCTCGCTGGACGAGTGGGGAGTATTGTATCTGAGGGGAAACAAGTCGGTGTAATCGGAGAGCTGCACCCAGAAGTTCTCGAACGATGGCAGATCGCGGTTCCGGCGGTGGCATTCGAAATCGATCTGACAGAACTGGCAGAACGCTGAAAAAGTCCGTGGGCACGAAGAAGGCTGAGGTTCAGGCTAAGGCTGAGACAAAAAGAGTCTGATCTTCGCTCAACCTTAACCTCATCCTACTTCACTCGCTGCGATCGCGCTTACGCCCCGACTGGGACGAGATGCTGCTTGGCGAGACCGACCAGCTGCTCAAATCCCGTGGCATCCTTGATGGCCATATCGGATAAGACCTTCCGGTCTAAGAGAATATTGGCCCTCTTCAGGGCGTTGATAAACTTGCCATAGGTCAGTCCATGCGCCCGAACTGCCGCGTTGATGCGCGCGATCCACAACACACGGAAGTCCCGTTTGCGATTTTTCCGTCCTGTATAGGCGTACGCCTGACCCTTATCGACTGATTCTGTTGCGGTGCGGAACAGCCGGCTCTTCCCTCCATACTGTCCCTTCGCTAGTTTCAACCGTTTCTTCCGCCGATGCCGTGTTTTTGGGCCACCTTTTGCGCGAGGCATGAGTCAGTACTCCTTTTAGTTAACGCGATTGATACAGCCCGATTTAATTATAGGGCAGTAAACGGTCCAGTGCCTGAGTTTTTGTTTTATCCACGAGAGCCGTGCCGCTTAATCGGCGCTTCCGATCCTGCGTCTTGCTGGTGAGGATATGGCGTTTCCCCGCCTTTCGCCGGACCAATTTCCCGGAGCCCGTGCGGGTAAATCGCTTCTTGGCTCCACTATGGGTTTTCATTTTCCTATTCTTCATGTCGGTGCTTCCTTAGGTTAATACTATTCTGACCGATTGTGCTACTTGGGTGCCACGATCATGATCAGGCTTCGCCCTTCCATGCGAGGGGCATATTCAATCGTGCCTATCTCCCCCAACTCTGCGATGACCGTATTCATAAGCGTTCGGCCCATCTCCTGATTCGCCATCTCACGTCCGCGGTACGTCAAGAGAACTTTGGTCTTGTTACCATCGGCCAAAAATCCCTTAATCTGTCGAATCTTGATCTCCAAGTCATGCTTGTCTGTCCGAGGTCGCAACTTAATTTCCTTCACCTGTGTCGACTTTTGATGACGCCGGTTCTGGTGGTCCTTTTTACTCAGTTCGAACTTGTATTTCCCGTAGTCCATTATGCGGCATACGGGAGGCACTGACGTGGGTGCGACCTCAACAAGGTCGTAGCCATTTTCTTGTGCCTGTTTGAACGCATCCGCCGTGAGGAGAATGCCAAGCTGTTCGCTCTCCGGACCGATCACCCGGACTTCACGCACCCTGATTTCTCGGTTAACTCGTAGTTTGGGGACGATAATACACCTCTTATTGTGTCAATGAAGTTGCTGCCCTGCAGGCTTGAGGTCCGCACGGAGCAGGTCGAGTGCTCCCGCGACGGTCATACTGCCGAGGTTGGCTCCGCTCCGGCCTCGTATGGCCAATGTCCCGCTCTGCACTTCTCGGTCGCCGACCACAAACATAAATGGAACCTTGGCCTTCTCCGCTTCTCGGATTTTGAGCCCGATTTTTTCATTCCGAAGATCAGCCTCAGCGCGGAACCCCGCAGCCTTGAGTTGGGCCACGACCTCGGCAACGTAAGGCCGCTGGTTATCCGTGATGGACATGACTGTCGCCTGAACCGGGGCGAGCCAGGTCGGGAAGGCGCCGCCAAAGTGCTCAATCAGAATGCCAAAGAACCGTTCGATCGATCCCATTAGAGCTCGGTGGATCATGATCGGCTGGTGCACTTTGCCGTCTTCCCCAATATAGCCCAATTCGAACCGTTCGGGATTATTGAAATCGACTTGAATAGTCGAGCATTGCCAGGAGCGTCCCAGAGCATCTTTGATTTTGATGTCGATTTTTGGTCCGTAGAAGACGCCTTCGCCCGGATCAATCTGGTAGGCGACCCCCCGCCCCTTTAATGCCGCTTCGAGCGCGTTCGTGGCTTGAGCCCACCGCTCTTCCGATCCGACAGACTTTTCAGGCTTGGTCGAGAGATACACTTCAAATTCGGTGAACCCGAAAGTGCCGAGAATAAAAAATGTGAAGTCTAGAACCTTGCTGACTTCGTGTTCAATCTGATCCGGACGGCAGAACAGATGCGCGTCATCCTGTGTGAAGCCGCGAACCCGCAGCAGACCGTGAAGGACACCTGTCCGTTCGTACCGGTAGACCGTCCCCAGTTCGCCATAGCGGATGGGGAGGTCTCGGTAACTGCGCAGATGCGACTTGTAGATCATGATATGGAACGGGCAATTCATCGGTTTGAGCTGGTATTCGCTATTTTCAACCTTCATGGGAGCGAACATGTTGTCGCGGTAATAGTCAACGTGGCCGCTGGTTTTCCAGAGGTCCAACCGGGCGATGTGAGGGGAGTACACCAGTTCGTACCCATTTTGAATATGCTGATCTCGCCAAAAGTTCTCAATCAATAGCCGGATCGTCGCGCCCTTCGGATGCCAAAGCACCAGGCCCGGGCCGATCTCATCCTGGGTCGAAATCAAATCGAGTTCCTTGCCGACCTTTCGGTGGTCCCGTCGTTTAATCTCCTCTAGCCGTGCAAGATGCGCATCAAGTTCTCCCTGGGTGGGGAAGGAGGTTCCATAGATCCGCTGCAGCATGGGATTGCGTTCGTCGCCTCGCCAATACGCTCCTGCCGTGTTCAGGAGCTTAAATACCCCAACATGACCTGTCGTCGGCAGATGCGGGCCGCGGCAGAGGTCTGTGAATTCCCCCTGACTATACACTGAGATGGTCTGGCCATCGGCTAGTCCTTGAATCAACTCAACCTTGTAGGCTTCCCCACATTCTTGGAAAAACCTCACCGCCTCATTCTTCGATAATTCTGCCCGTTTAACAGAAAGAGCACGCTTGACGATGTCTTTCGCCTTCGCTTCGATTTTTTCGAGGTCTTCAGGAGTGAATGGCCGCTCAAAGGCAAAGTCATAAAAGAACCCGTCCTCGAGAGCCGGGCCGATCGTCAGCTGGGCGGTGGGGAAAACCTCTTTGACAGCCTGAGCCATAATGTGAGTACTACTATGGCGGTAAACCTCACGGCCTTCAGTACTGTCGAATTTCAGTGGGAGCACCTCAGCATCGTCCGTCAAGACGCTCGATAGATCTACGGGCTGGCCATTCACCTTTGCCGCAAGGATGTCCGGGCCAAGCGTCAGACCAAGAGCCGACAGGGCAAACCCAACGGTCTGGCCCGCTGGAATATCACGACTGCTACCGTTTTTGAGCGTAACTTTCATGACGTCCACTCAATCGCCCAAGCACAAGAAACAACAAGAGCACCCCCGCCTGCGAAAGGCAAACTGATACTCTCAGCTAGGTGGTAGGCGCGGACGGTCTTGAACCGTCGACCTCTACCGTGTCAAGGTAGCGCTCTCCCCCTGAGCTACGCGCCCATCGATCTGGATGCGCATGCTAATATAGCCCTGCCCAAGGTGTCAAGAAACAGCCTTTTCCATCATGAGCTGAGCCGGAGGCAGAATAGGGTTCAGTGACT
>CAZGYZ010000051.1:0-10250 GCA_964530675.1 uncultured Nitrospira sp.
CTGAACGTACTCAAAAACCGCCCCGTTCAGACTCATACCTCAATTGGAATGTACTACCAATCGGTAGGCGCTCGATAGCTATCGCCTCGTTTGCTCGCACACAAGATGCAAGCATAAAGCGCGATATATTGCGCGGTGTTATGGTAGTTGCTTGCAGGCTGGGATGGATCCGAGGGCGCAGGCTCGTTCAAGATCTTCTTTGGCGAGCTCCCCTTGTAGCCGTTTTCGATACAGTTTTGCTCTGGCCGTCAGGGCTGCAACATTAGTAGGATCCACCTGGATAACGATGGACAGATCCGCAAGCGCCTGTTCCGGCTGATTCAGGTTAAGAAAAACCTTGCTTCTCAGTGCATAGGCCTCTTTGTGATAGGGAATCCAGCTTTCATGCATTGGGGTATTGAGGAGCTTCTGCAGAGTGGCTAACGCGGGGCGCCATTGTTTGGAGTCTGCCTGGTGCCGGGCTTTCGTCGTGGAGAGATTAATCAGGCGCTGGCGGGCGATATCGGCGAACGGGTCGAGCTCAAGAACCTGTTCGTAGGCAGCGGCAGCCTCGTCTAACTGTTTCAGCCAGGTGAGGACATCTCCTTTCCCAATCCACGCCCATACATTCTTGGCGTCGAGTGCGATGGCACGCTCGAAGTCTGTCTTGGCTTTATTCAGATAGTCTCTGTATTCCGAGGGTTGCGTTTGTTGGGAGAAGGCGAGGGAGACCAGCTGGAGATAGGTTTGCCCGCGCACAATCAGTGGATCGACGTAGTGATCATCAAGAGTGGTCGCGTCGGTGCTGAGCTGGATCTTGTCCCGCAGATTCGATGTATGGAGAGCCGTTTCGAGCACCGTACGCGCCTGTTGGAGTGAGGCAGATTTCCCGTTTGGATTGATTGCCAACATTCGGACGCCGATCGGTTGTTGGTGAAGCTCTTTCAATTGCGAACGTAATTGGTGATTCTCCCGCTGCAGCTGGTGAAAGTGTTGCGCGAGTTGCTGGTCGGATTGAAGTCGGCGTATCGCATCCGTCAGACTGCCGATATCGACTGTGGCGCGAATGCGTATGAAGAAGACGGGACGATCACGTTCGAAGGAGCGGCTGGATTCGAGGATTTCCGTTTCCGTAATCGCCGCAGCAATCGTTCTGATTTCCAGGGAACTGGCTTGCGTGCTTCTCCCGCCAGATTCTTTTTCCACATCATGAAATGTGGATTCGAGATAGACCCCCGCTTCTTCCACTGCTTTGCGTTGGGCCCGTTGAAGGACTTTTTCTTCTGCGCCGGCCAGAGTGTCGCCGTCCGCCATAACGTATTGACTGTCGGCTATGACGGTTTTCGTGGAGGCGCTGAAGGCAGAGGGCTCCCCTAGAAGGAAGGCAAAGAGGGAGAGGTAGAACAGTCGCCGATACAGTTCCATCGGACAACTATACCGCTCAACGGGTAAGGGGGCAATGCGTTCGGAGCGCCAGACCTCCGGCTACCGTTCCTTCGGAAAGACTTGAATGAATGGGTGGACTTCAACCCGTTCAAATATGCCATGAATGGTATAGGGGTCTTCACGGGCGAACCGTTGCGCCTCTTCCAGCGAGTCTGCTTCGATGACGATAAGACTTCCAGTTTTATCTGAAAGCGGCCCGGCAAGCACAACTCGGCCCTGCATATCGAGAGGCTCCATCTTGGCAAGATGTGCCGGCCGGTGGATTTTCCGTTTGGCTTCCCCGTCGGGACCATCGAATCCGAGTATGACAAATTTCATAAATGTCTCGAGGGTTGAGGGTTAGGGCTCTGACTTCAGGCTAAGTCCTCTAGCGGGCAGCGATCTTTATAGCCGGTGGTCGTCTCATGCCACCAGCGAACTTCTTGTTCTCCGAGCTTCCAACATAGATAGACCACTCGTCCGTCATGAAGATGGGGGAAATCACAAAGACCCAGATCCAGGTCTTTCACCAGGATACCGAGTTCCTGAATCGCCTGAAGATTCGCACTGACTTGTTGCAGACCCAAGATGTAGAGGTGTCCAACGGTACTGCCCCCGCCATACTCGGCCTGGGCGCTGGCTTTTTTGATATCTTCTTTCGTGCGTGACAAGACAGCCTTGGCTTGCTGGATTGATGTCAGCTTGGAATTGAGCTGGGGAATGAGGCGATTGGCCTCGGACAATGTAAATATTCGCTCGTGCTGTCCCTGTTCGTCGTCGTGCGCCATAGTGTGCTCCCGCGAAGCGGCTCATGTAGTAGCACACCATTCTTTTGCGCTGCAACCACAGGTGCAGTGTTGCCGTGAGGAGCAGCGGGGGCCGGCTGGACCGACTCAGCGTGAAGTGGCTAGCGTGAAAAAAAAGGATATCTCTGTTGACAAGGAACACAGCCCGCGTTATTATTCACCCACTATCTCAGGTAGGTTCAAAGTTATCTCCACACACAAGACTTCCGGGGCGCATCTCGATACAAGTCATAAATGCTCAGAGTAACAGAGGCGAATCAGCTCGGCATGAGTTCCGGCCTGCAACGATATCCGCACCATGAGACAGAGTCGTACTCTGATAGTAATAATCGAAAACAGGTAAGTCCCTCACGGATCATCCTCTTTTAGCTAATAGACACGACACAATCATCAACGCATTACCATTTACTTTTTCTAGTGCAGTTCGTGGATAATTTCCCATGGTTCACCATGTGCGATTGCTGCCGATAACGATGCAGCTGAGGGCTTGAGAGGAAACTCATGACACAAACGAAGGGGGAGGTTATGCACCTGGCGGAGCTCAAGCAGAAGTCCATCGCCGATCTCAATGAGGTGGCACGCGATCTGAAGATCGATGGCGCACCGAATCTGCGGAAGCAGGAATTGATTTTCGCAATTCTGCAGGCGCAGACCGCGAACAACGGCGTGGTCTTCGGCGAGGGCGTACTCGAAACGCTCCCTGATGGGTTCGGATTTCTGCGCGCTCCAGATTCAAACTATCTTCCCGGTCCCGACGACATCTATATCTCGCCCTCTCAAATCCGGCGTTTCAATCTGCGCACCGGCGATATTGTATCCGGGCAGATCAGACCGCCGAAGGAAAGCGAACGGTACTTTGCGTTACTCAAGGTCGAGAAGGTCAATTACGAAGACCCCGAAGTATCTCGCGACAAGATACTCTTCGATAACCTGACGCCGCTCTATCCAGAAGAGCGTTTAGTCCTCGAGTTCGACCGTGAAGAATATTGCACCCGCGTGATGGATCTCACGACCCCGATCGGCAAAGGCCAACGTGGGTTGATCGTCGCCGCTCCCCGAACCGGAAAGACGATGTTGTTGCAGGCTATCGCTCGGGCCATTCTGAAAAACCACAAGGAAGTGACCTTAATTGTACTGCTCATCGACGAGCGGCCGGAAGAAGTCACCGACTGGCAGCGGCAGGTGAAGGCCGAAGTTATCAGCTCCACGTTCGATGAGCCGGCCCAGCGCCATGCCCAAGTGGCTGAAATGGTGCTGGAAAAGGCCAAGCGGCTGGTCGAACATAAAAAAGATGTCGTGGTGCTACTGGACAGCATTACCCGCCTGGCGCGTGCCTACAATACCATCGCGCCGCCAAGCGGCAAGGTGTTGTCGGGAGGATTGGACTCGAACGCGCTTCAGCGGCCGAAACGGTTCTTTGGGGCGGCCCGCAACATCGAAAACGGCGGGAGCCTCACCATTATGGCGACCGCGCTTGTCGACACCGGTAGCCGGATGGACGATGTGATTTTTGAAGAGTTCAAAGGGACGGGTAATATGGAAGTCCATCTCGATCGCCGTCTGGCCGACAAGCGGCTCTTCCCAGCCATTGATATTGCCCAGTCCGGGACGAGAAAAGAAGAATTGCTGGTGGATAAGGATCGTCTCAATAAGATGTGGATTCTACGCAAGGTGTTAAGTCCGCTTGGGACGATGGAAGCCATGGAGTTTCTCATGGACAAACTGCATGGCACTAAGACCAATCAGGAATTCCTGCAGTCGATGAATCGATAATATCCGGCTTGTATCTGGTTACCGGGACAGGGTACAGTGGCAGATCTTCGAATAGGCGATAGGCTGATCATTGTGACGTCGGGGGAGTGTGAATTATGAAGAAGGGTATCCATCCTGTGTATCGGGAAGTCGCAGTGCATTGCGCCTGCGGCAATAAATATAAGACCAGATCAACGGGCGGCGATATCAATGTCGATATCTGTTCGAACTGCCATCCATTTTTCACGGGGACGCAGAAGATCATCGATACTGAAGGGCGCGTTGAACGATTCAAGAAGAAGTACGCGAAGAAAGACAAGTAGCTCGAGAAGAGGTCATACGGGGGACCCTGCTTCGCTGAGGGGCAGGGTCTCTTTGTTTTTGTGCGGCAGGCGCCTGGCAGTTTGCGGGAAAACTTGGATTTTCACGACCCGCTGTTGGGATAATGCATAGCGTGATAGTGTCTGAATAGTCAGCCTCTTGCGAGAGCGAATCGACGGGAATTGGAGCCATGGAAGCAGTCTTACTGAAAAAATGGGAAGTGCTGGCCACTCGTTTTGATGAGTTGACGAATCAGCTCATGGACCCGTCTCTGATGAGCCAACCCTCGCAGTTACACAAAGTCAATAAGGAGCGGACGGATATCGAACCGGCAGCCAAGCTTCTTGCCACCTATCGAGACAACGCAAGGCAGTTGGAAGAAGCCGCTCAAATTCTTGCAGATCCCACGGCCGGGGCCGAGTTTTATAAGATGGCCATGGATGAGAGCGCCGCGCTCGAACGCCAGCAGCACGAGATCGAACAGCAGGCCCAAGAGTTGCTCATTCCCAAAGACCCGCGAGACGAAAAGAGTCTACTTCTCGAAATCCGCGCCGGGACCGGTGGTGACGAGGCGGCGCTCTTTGCCGGAGAATTGTTCCGCATGTATAGCAAGTATGCCGAGACCAAAGGATTCAAAGTGGATATGGTCGAAGCCACAGAAACCATGGGCGGTGGCTATAAGGGGGTCGTTGCGTTGATCGAAGGCAAGGGCGCCTATAGCCATTTTAAATTCGAGGCTGGGGTCCACCGGGTACAGCGTGTCCCCGTTACAGAGGCTAGTGGCCGGATTCATACGTCGACCGTCACCGTCGCCGTCATGCCTGAGGTGGACGAGGTCGATGTCCACATCGATCCCATGGATCTCCGAATTGATACCTTTTGTTCCTCCGGTGCCGGAGGCCAGAGCGTCAATACGACAAAGTCAGCGGTGCGGATCACCCATATTCCGACCGGTGTGGTGGTGAGTTGCCAGGACGAACGGTCGCAGCTGAAGAATCGCACCAAGGCGATGCGGACTCTGCGGGCCAGAATCGTCGAGGCGGAGCGGGAGAGGCAGGAAGCAGAAATCGCCCAGAACCGCAAGGCCCAGGTGGGTACGGGTGAGCGAAGCGAGAAGATTCGCACCTACAATTTTCCTCAGAACCGTGTCACGGATCATCGTGTCGGCGTGACCTTGCACAAGTTGGAACAGGTGCTCGAGGGCGACCTCGGTGAACTCGTTCAGGCCCTGAAGGCGCAGCGTCAGCAAGAAGTGGGAGTGGTTTGATATGGACGCGGTAGCTCTGCCCCCTCAATCGGCTGGACAGGCGACGCTAGGGGAGATGATTGCCGAGGCACGACGGCTATTGGAACAGGCCGGTATCGAGAGCGCCGGGCAGGAAGCGTTCTGGATCGTGGAGCATGTGCTCCGGCTTCCTGTACACCATATGGTGACCGATCGGGAACGACTGCTGTCTTCCGTCGAGCTGGCGGCCGCGAGGGGGCTGGTCATGAGGCGGGCCGGTCGAGAGCCCTTGCAATATATTTTGGGGACTCAAGAATTTTGCGGACTGAAGTTTCAGGTGAACCGGGCGGTGCTCATTCCGAGACCGGAAACAGAGCTGCTGGTGGAGTATGCCGCGCAACGAATTCCCGCCGAACGGAAGGCTATCATTGTCGATGTCTGTACGGGATCAGGATGCATCGCTGTGGCGATTGCACGGAAGAGGCCCCGTGCGAGGGTGATCGCGACTGATCTCTCGAGCCCCTCGCTTGCTGTCGCCAGGCAGAATGCCGTCTACCATGCGGTAGGTGAACGCATCACATGGCTGGAAGGTGACCTGTTGGGAGCATTGGCGGGGCAGGGACTGGAGGGACAGGTTGACCTCATCGTCTCAAATCCCCCCTATATTGCGGAGGCCGATTGGGCGACACTCCAGCCGGAAGTGCGGCTGTTTGAGCCGAGGGGTGCGTTGGTAGCGGGTCCCCAGGGGACGGAGTTGCACGAACGATTATTACACGAATCTGGTCGATACCTGTCTCCCGGCGGTGCATTAATTATGGAAATCGGCGCAGGCCAGGCTCGTGCGATGCGCCGGATTGTCGAGCAGACACCAGGGTACAAATTCCATCGACTGATCTACGACGAAGCAGGGCTTGAGCGGGTGGTGATTGTGGAGCGAATCGGGACATAGACGATGGATCGTACAATCATCATCGGCGGAACGCCGCTTCGAGGAGAGGTCCAGATCAGCGGGGCGAAGAATGCTGCGTTGCCGATCTTGGCCTCTACTATTCTCGGCGGCGGCGAGTGTGTAATTACCAATGTGCCTCGCGTGGTGGATGTTGTCACCATGGGCAAGTTGTTGGGCATTTTGGGTGCGAAGGTTCACTATGAGGGGAATCGCGCGGTCATCAACGCTGCGATGATCACGTCGACCCAGGCTCCGTACGATCTGGTGAAGACCATGCGGGCTTCTGTGCTCGTGTTGGGGCCGCTGTTGGCGCGATGGGGGGAAGCCACGGTGTCGATGCCCGGTGGATGTGCAATTGGGTCACGGCCCGTCAATCTCCATCTTGCCGGACTGGCCAAAATGGGTGCGGAAGTGTCGATGGAACATGGGTATATTCACGCCAAAGCGAAGCGGTTGACAGGGGCACAAATCTATTGCGATACGCCGACGGTCACCGGAACAGAAAATCTGATGATGGCCGCATCCCTCGCCCAGGGGACCACGGTCATTGAAAACGCCGCGAAGGAACCGGAGATTGTGGACCTCGCGAATTTTCTCGTAAAGCGAGGGGCTCGCATCGACGGCGCCGGGTCGGATGTCATTACGATCGAAGGTGTTCGTGAGTTGCATGGGAGCGATCACGATGTCATCCCGGATCGCATCGAAGCCGGCACATATCTTGTGGCCGGGGCCATTACGCGGGGGGCGGTGACGATCGATCGATGCCGTCCGAATCATTTGGACGCCTTGCTGATGAAGTTGCGGGAAGCAGGCGTCGAGATGCAGGTGGAGAAGGAACGGATTCATCTCAATGCGGTATCGCGACTCAAAGGGATCGATATCCGGACGTTACCCTATCCAGGCTTTCCTACCGACATGCAGGCACAGATGGTGGCATTGATGACGGCTGCCGAGGGTACAAGCGTGATTACGGAGACGGTGTTCGAAAGCCGCTTTATGCACGTTGAGGAGCTGCGACGGATGGGGGCCGATATTAAGGTCGAAGGCAATCGTGCGGTAGTGACCGGACCGACCAGGTTGGCCGGGGCTCCGGTGATGGCGTCCGATCTTCGTGCGAGCGCAGGATTGGTCTTGGCCGGACTTGCAGCAGAAGGCACGACGGAGATTCTCCGGGTCTACCATCTGGATCGTGGCTATGAACGGATGGAGGAGAAATTGTGTGGATTAGGTGCGACGATTGCCCGTCACAAAGAGGGTGCGGCTCCGGCCGAGACTCGCTGACATCATGCTGACGATTGCCTTGTCGAAGGGGAAAATGTTGGACCTCACGCTGGACGTCTTTCGCCGAGCGGGATATGCACTAGGCAGCTTCGCCACCGAGAGTCGCCGGCTGGTGTTCCCCTGTCCGGAGATCGGAATGACCTTCCTGATCGTGCGGCCGACTGATGTGCCGACCTATGTTGAATATGGCGCAGCGGATGTCGGGATTGTCGGGAAAGATGTCTTGATGGAGCAGGACAGCGACGTATATGAGCCATTGGATTTAGGGTTCGGAGCGTGTAGAATCGCCGTCGCTGCGCTCAAGGGGCAGGCCTCACGCGACCGGCTGTCCTCGAAAATTCGGGTAGCGACCAAGTATCCGAAGATCACCGAGCGGTATTTTAATCAGCGCGGCGTGCCGGTCGAAATAATCAAGTTGTACGGCTCGATTGAACTGGCGCCTTTGGTCGGTTTGGCCGATCGGATTGTTGATCTGGTCGAGACAGGCAACACCCTAAAGGCGCATAACCTCGTCGAAGTGGAGTGCATCGCGCAGTCCACGGCCCGGGTAGTCGTCAATCGAGCGAGTCTGAAGCTGAAACATGCGGTGGTCACCGAGCTGATCAAAAAGCTCCGGGCCGTCAGCCGCACACCAACCGAGTCTCGAACATCCGCTCCGCGCAAGTCCTCGCGTGGGGCACGTCGAACGGTCAGACGGACGCACAGATGAAGATTGTGGCCTCCACCGAGCGAGCCTTTCTCCCTGCACTCAAGAAAGTGGCGTCGCGTGCCCGCGTGCAAGGGGCTGCCGTCGAGAAGACGGTCAAGTCGATTTTGCAAGCCATAGAACGGGGCGGCGATAAGGCCGTTCTCCGCTATACGAAACAGTTCGACCGCGTCTCCATGAAAGCGACGGAGCTGCGCGTCACCTCCGAAGAAATCAAAGAGGCCTACTTCCACATCCGGAAAGCCGAGGGTGACGCACTCCGGTTTGCAGCCCAGCGGATCACGTCGTTCCACGAACGCCAGCGCATCAAGACCTGGATGTATCAGGACAACGGGGCGACGCTGGGGCAGGTGGTCACGCCGGTCGATGCGGTCGGGGTGTACGTGCCGGGTGGCAAGGCCGTCTATCCCTCGTCGGTATTGATGTGCGCGATTCCGGCCAAGGTGGCGGGCGTCTCCCGTGTGGTGATGTGTACGCCGCCACAAAAAGGTCCGATCAACCCCTATTTGCTGGTTGCAGCCGACATTGCCGGCGTCACGGAGATCTATCGCGTTGGGGGCGTGCAAGCCGCCGGTGCGATGGCCTTTGGGACCAAGACGATCCGGCGCGTCGACAAAATCGTGGGACCCGGCAATATTTATGTCGCGACGGCAAAGCGGCTCCTCTACGGCACGGTCGGGATCGACATGGTGGCAGGTCCAAGTGAACTGCTCGTCGTCGCAGATGGCGACGCCAAGCCGGCGCATGTCGCAGCCGATTTGCTCTGCGAAGCGGAGCATGACGAAGACGCGCAGGTCTACCTCGTCACCACCTCGGCCCAGTTAGCGAAGGACGTGGTGCGGCTTATTGGCAGCCAGTTGAAGGGGCTCCAACGGGAAAAGATCGCGGCAAAATCTATTGCGCGCCATTCAGTGGCTTTCGTGGTCGCCACGATGGACGAGGCTATCGATGTGGCCAACGAGATTGCTCCGGAACATTTGACGCTCTCGGTCGATGAGCCGTTCGACTATCTAGAGAAAATCCGTCACGCGGGGGCGCTCTTCTTGGGCCGGTACACTCCCCCATCGGTCGCAGATTACATCGCTGGCCCGAATCACGTCTTGCCGACGGGCGGGACGGCGCGCTTCTTTTCGGCCCTGTCCGTCCACGATTACCTCAAGGTGAGCAACATCGTGCACTATACGCGCGAGGAGTTGAGCAAGGTGAAAGATCATCTCGTTCGGTTGGCCCACATTGAAGGATTCGACGCCCACGCGAAATCGGCCCAGAGCAGGTTCTCATGAAGAAGAACGGATCGGCACCCCGGCAGGCATCGATTCATCGCGCGACCAAGGAAACGGATATCTCTGTCGAATGGACGCTGGACGGCAGCGGGCAGGGAAAGATCGACACCGGTATTCGCTTCTTCGACCACATGCTTGAGCTGCTGTCTAAGCACGGCTTTTTCGATCTGACCGTTCAGGCCAAAGGCGACATCGATATCGACGAGCACCATACGGTGGAGGATGTCGGCATCGTCATGGGCAAGGCTTTGCATCAAGCCTTGGGCGAGAAGGCAGGCATCAAGCGGTTCGGGTTTGCCTCGGCGCCGCTCGATGAAACGCTGGCGCAAGTCACAGTGGATCTCAGCGGCCGGCCCTATCTCGTCTACAACGTAAGTTTGCCGGATCGGAAGATCAAGGCATTCGACTTAGGCTTGTTTGAGGATTTCTTCCAGGCGTTCGTTACCCACGGAGGCTTGAATCTCCACGTGAATCTCATATACGGCCGCAACCCGCACCACATCATGGAAGCCATCTTCAAAGC
>CAZGYZ010000052.1:0-10197 GCA_964530675.1 uncultured Nitrospira sp.
TGGATCTCGTCGACCATGAACTCTTTGTTCAAGGCAGGCAGGGGCACCGACTGTTTGATCTCGCGGAGGTAGTCGAGACTCCCCTGGAAGAAGTCCTTGTCGGTTAAGACAGACAGAGCAGAGGCGCCATGAGCATGATAGGACTTGGCAATCGCGAGATAGTCAAACCGGTCGGAGAATTCTGGACGGAGAAGCCCAAGACTGGGTGAAGCCTTTTTCACTTCGGCAATTAACGAAGGACTGGCGCCCGTCCTTGTAGCTTCGAGGGCCACGGCAAAGCCGAGTGGACCAGGCGCGTCTTGAATCTTCGCCTTCAGCTCGGAGAGGTAGCCCCGGCTTTGCTTGTGCCTGAGTTCCGCTTTCTTATGCTCAAGAATGCGAGCGAGAATCACGATGGCGTCAGCCTTTATTTGTATATGCGATGAGACGAGCCAGCTTTTCGGCCGCGGCGCCGGAATCGATAACCTGACCAGCCAAGATGAATCCATCCTGAAGGCTAGTCGCCTTGCGCCCTGCGACAAGAGCCGGCGCAGCATTCAAACAGACGATATCCCGTTTGGGTCCTTTACGCCCTTGGAGAATGTCACGAGTGATCGCGGCATTTTCTTGCGGCGTCCCTCCGGCTAGATATTTGGCTGGGACCAGCGCCAGTCCAAACTCCGCCGGATCCAGGAGATAGTTCGAGAGAACGCCCCCCTTGGCTTCAGAAATCTGCGTCTTTGCGGTCAGGGTGATCTCATCGAGTCCGTCCATCCCATGGACAACGAAGCAATGTTGCGACCCCAGATGCATGAGCACATTCCCTAGCAGGGAGGTCAATCGTCCCTCATAGACGCCGAGCACTTGAATGGTGGCTCCTGCAGGATTAGTCAAAGGACCCAAGAGATTCAGCATGGTCCGGATGCCCATCTCCTGTCTTGGGCCGGCACAATGTTTCATGGCTCCATGATAGAGCGGAGCAAAGAGAAAGCCGATTCCAACCTCATTGATACAATCGGCCACTCGCTCGGTCGGCAGGTCGATCTTGACCCCAAGAGCCGAGAGGACGTCAGCACTCCCAGACTTGGACGACACGGAACGGTTGCCATGCTTTGCCACGGTCAAACTTGCACCTGCAAGGACAAGCGCCGTCGTGGTGGAAATATTGAACGTGTGGGCCCCGTCCCCGCCCGTGCCGCAAGTATCCACAACCAGGGGATCGCCGATTGCAATGCGGACGGCTTTAGCTCGCATCGCCCGCACGGAACCGGAAATTTCTTCGACGGTTTCCCCCTTCAAACGGAGCCCCATCAAGTAGGCGGCAATTTGGGCTTGAGTGGCTGCGCCCTCCATGATCTCAAGCATCACCGATTCGGCTTCTTGTTCGGTGAGCGAGGCACGGTCGGCGAGTTTAGCAATCGCGTCTTTAATCATGGATCGGAGACCAGTCTGACATGCCTAGCCCTCATTATTCATGACAGTTCGTCGCGAAATCGCTGAGCCGCATCGTGAGAGCGGCGCGCGGAGCCCCGAGGATCCGAGGCATACTCGTGCAGTACGTTGAGGGTCCGAGGGGGCGAGCCCGCCGACCGAAGGCTCGTCGTAACAGCGGATCGTCGATTGCAGCAGAAGTGTTCATGAATAATGTGGGCTAGAGTTTAAGGAAGTTACGGAGGAGATCCTTCCCCGACGTCGTGAGGATCGATTCCGGATGAAACTGCACCCCTTCGATACCCAGTGATCGATGGCGTAGTCCCATGATTTCCCCCTCATTCGTTTCGGCGGAAATTTCAAAACAGGAAGGCAACGTCTCTCGCTTCACGATCAGAGAATGGTAGCGTGTCGCGTCAAAAGGATTCGGCAGTTGATTGAAGATCGATTTCCCGTCGTGCTTGATCTTCGACGTTTTCCCATGCATTAACCGTTCGGCTCGAACGACTTCGCCGCCGAACGCCACGGCCAGGGATTGATGGCCTAGGCAGACACCCAAAAGCGGAAGACGTCCGCCGAAATGCCTGATGGTTTCGACCGATACGCCCGCTTCCACCGGTGTGCAGGGCCCCGGAGAAATGACGATGCGGCTGGGATGCAGAGACTCGATCTGGCCGATCGTAATCTTATTGTTGCGGAATACCCGCACGTCTTCACCCAGTTCCCCGAAGTATTGCACGAGGTTATAAGTAAAGGAGTCATAGTTGTCGATCATCAGGAGCATAGCAATAGTCCTAAAGTCTGAAGGTCGAAAGTCGTCAGGCGTAAAAGGAAAACCGGCGAGACTTTGATCGCCTGCCCCCTGACCCCTTACCCCTCACGCCTTACGTGCTTATTCCAGTCCCTGCTCAGCCAATTCAACAGCTTTAAACATGGCCTGAGCCTTATTGCAGGTCTCTTCATATTCGTGTTCAGGATTCGAATCGGCAACGATACCGGCCCCGGCTTGAATGAAGGCCTGGTGGTTTTTCACGACGACCGTGCGGATATTGATGCACATGTCCATGTTGCCGGAAAAGCTGAAGTAGCCCACTGCGCCGGCATAGGGACCGCGCCTCGTAGGCTCCAGCTCATCGATGATCTGCATCGCTCGAATCTTCGGCGCACCGGAGACCGTACCGGCAGGGAAGCAGGCTCGCAACACATCGTAGGAGGTCTTCGAGTCATCCAGTTGTCCGGTCACATTCGACACGATATGCATCACATGCGAATACCGCTCGACGTGCATGAGGGAATCCACTGTGACCGAGCCTGGCTTCGCCACCCGACCGACGTCATTCCGCCCAAGATCGACGAGCATCACATGCTCGGCCCGTTCCTTTTCATCCGCCAAGAGCCGCCGCTCCATCTCTTGATCTTCTTCAGCCGTCACGCCTCGGCGGCGGGTACCGGCAATGGGACGGAGGGAAATGACTCTCTTTTCGCAACGGACGAGCGTCTCCGGAGAGGAACCGACCAGTTCGACTCCCGCGATGCGGAGATAATACATATAGGGAGAGGGGTTCACCACGCGCAACGCGCGATAGAGCTGCAAAGGCGACGCCTGGACATTGGCTTCCCATCGTTGAGATACCACCGCCTGCACAATATCGCCCGCCCGAATATATTCCTTCGTCCGCACAACCATCTTCTCAAAGTCCGCCTTGCTCATATTCGCCGTAAAGGTAACCGGGCGGCGACGGCGATGCGGACGCGTTCGGCGAAGCGGGCGTTTGAGCATCGTGATGATGCGTTCGATCCGTTCTGTTGCCGATCGATACGCGGCCTTGATGCCTCGTTCCCCCTTGGCCGTGACATGGGCTGTGGCCACGACTTTGATCTTGTGAGCGACATTGTCGAAGATCAGCATCGTATCGGTAAGCAGAAAGGCGAAGTCCGGCAGATTGAGCAGATCCTTCTTCCGGGCAGCCAAGTCCTCAAACGTACGCACCATGTCGTAGCTCAGATATCCGACAGCGCCGCCGACGAACGGGGGAAGATCCGGCACAGTGACCGGACGATAGCCTTCCATCATCTCCCTTAAACGTTCGAGAGGAGCCCCACGACTGGAAATGCGTTTCTTGCGGGTGCCTTGCACGACAAGAAGATCGCCACGATCCTCATGGACGACAACGGGAGAACCACTACCGAGGAAGGAATAGCGTGCCCATTTCTCACCACCCTCAATGGACTCCAAGAGGTAAGCTGAGGGGCCATGATCGATTTTGGCAAAGGCAGACACAGGGGTCTCGTAGTCCGCCAGAATCTCTCTATAGAGCGGAACAAGATTGCCCTCTCCGGCATACTGCCGAAACTGGTCAAGACTGAGTGAGTATTGTGGCGGGGCCACGTGGTCGTCCTATTATTCTTGGCCCACGATAAGCTTCTGTCCTACCTCGATAATGTCATCCGGCAGTCTGTTCCATTTCCTAATGTTGTCAACCGTGATGCCATACCTCCGACTGATTCGATAGAGCGTTTCACCAGGCTTCACGACATGAGCGTTGGATGATTGCATGCCCCTCAGCGACGACTCTGCCGACCCTGGCACAGCCGGAACAGCAGGAGCGACCCCAAGGGCCGACGCGTTCAGATCCACGGCATCGGACGCCGAATCGGTCGACACTCCCTTGCGCATCGGTTTAAGCACACGCTTCATATCGGCTTTGGCTCTGCGCTCCAGCAGCGCAGACTCCTTCATGGCCTCGGCTTCTTCCTGCGCGCGGGCCATTTGTTCCCGAACGGTTTGCATCTGCGCCGTGAGTTCACGATTCTTGGTTTCATACTCCATCAATTCATTTTTACTCCGCTTCACTTCACTGTCGAGCTCACCCGTTCGCTTCTCTTCCTGGGCAAGAAGACGCTGGAAATTCAGGCTGCGCGCCTTCTCCGCATCGTACTTCTCTGCCATCACGCACCCGCCCAACAACAGCCCTCCACAAACAATGGTGACGATTCGAAAACTGGATCCTGACATCAATTTCTTCACGCAATTCTCCCCTTTCATGGATACCCCTCCAACGGTTGCGCGGGAGCTTTCCTCTTGTAGCAAGGTGTAGACACTGGCTGCCGCTCAATGAGAAATTGACTCAATTATGTCAATTACAATAGTGTCTATCGCGGCGAAAGTCAAAGCGAATATGGCACCTTTGTCGTTTGACCCAATCCATCACCCTATGGTACCGTCGGAAGCGTCACGTCCTCTGTTCGTCACCATCCAGTCGATATGGCCCACGCCGATATTCTTGCCAGACTGAATGCCCTCAAGGGCGAAATCAGGCGCCATGACTATCTATACTACGTCAAGGATCGCCCGGAGATTTCCGATTCCCAGTACGATCGCCTTTTTCGAGAGTTGATCGAACTGGAACAGGCTCACTCTGAGTTGGTGACGACAGACTCTCCCTCACAACGGGTCGGCGCACCGCCGCTCGATGAACTGGTCAAGGTTCCCCACGAACAGTCGATGCTCAGCCTGGACTCAATTGTCGACCAGAGCGAAGTCCAAACATTCGATCAACGGATGAAACGTGAACTGGAAATTCCGTCCGTTGAATACAGTGCAGAACCAAAATTCGACGGGTTATCAGTCGAACTGCGGTACGACCATGGAGTCTTTACCCGGGGAGCGACCAGAGGCGACGGAACGACCGGAGAGGATGTGACCGTTAATCTTCGCACAGTTCGTTCTCTCCCGCTGCAATTGCAAGCGCAATCCGGCCTCCCCGATCATCTTGTCGTGCGAGGCGAAGTCTATATGCGCCTCAACGATTTCCAAACATTGAATCGCCGGATCACAGAACAGGGCGGTGACGCTTTCGCCAATCCACGCAATGCAGCCTCCGGCTCGCTCCGTCAACTGGACTCCACAATTACCGCAACCCGCCCGTTAGTCGTGACCTGTTATGAAATCATGGCCGCATCTACGCCTGTTCCAGCAACACATTGGGATGAACTGGAGACGCTGTCCCAATGGGGTCTTCCTGTGCCGATACATCGACGCCTCTGTACTTCAATCGATGAAGTAATGGCCTTTCATCATGAAACGGAATCGATGCGGGATCAGCTGCCCTATGAAATCGATGGCGTGGTGGTGAAGGTGAATCGCCGGGACTGGCAGAGCCGCCTCGGCATGAAGTCTCGCAGTCCGCGATGGGCCATCGCCTACAAATTTACGCCGCGCAAGGAAGTCACCATCGTGCAGGACATCGTCGTCTCTGTCGGAAGAACCGGAACCCTCACACCCGTCGCGTTATTGAAGCCGGTGGAGGTCGGTGGTGTTACCATCAGCCGAGCCACGTTGCACAATGCCGATGAAGTGGCACGGAAGGACATTCGGATCGGCGATACCGTCAAAGTGGAACGGGCCGGCGATGTGATTCCCGCGATTGCCGAGCGGGTTCCGATCTCTGGTGAGCAACGTCCCGCACCTTTTGGCATGCCGGAACACTGCCCAGTTTGTGGGTCTGCCGTCGGCCGCGAGGGCGCCTACTTCTACTGTACCGGTCAGTTGATCTGTGGCGCTCAATTGAAGGGAACTATCGAACACTTTTCGTCCAAACATGCGCTCAACATTGAAGGTTTGGGAAGGAAGACCGTGGCGCAGCTGGTTGAGCAAGGACTGGTGCGATCTCTCGCCGACCTCTATCGCCTGACCAAAGATGACCTCGTCAAACTTGAAGGGTTTGCCGATCGCTCCGCTACCCTCCTCTTGGAATCGATTGCAGGCAGTAAAACCGTTTCTCTTGATCGGTTTCTGATGGGATTAGGGATTCGGCAAGTCGGACAACATATCGCCAAAGTCCTGGCCCGTGAGTTTGGGTCTCTCGATGAGATCATGTCGGCGGGTCGGGAGCGACTTCAGCAAATTCGGGAGATCGGTCCTGAGATTTCCGAAGGCTTGGCGGCCTATTGGTCTGAGCCGCGCAACCGGGAGATCATCGTACAGCTCCAGGAATTAGGCGTACAAGTTGCCCCGGGCATGGGATCGGCTGACCGGATGAAATCCCCGCTCGCGGGGAAGACGTTTGTATTCACGGGGGGACTGGATCGCTTCACGCGAGACAGCGCACAGCAGGCGGTGGAGACAGTGGGAGGGCGTGTGTCCTCAAGCGTGAGTAAGAAAACATCCTATGTGGTGGTGGGACGAGACCCTGGATCCAAACTGGACCAAGCCCGTACGCTGGGGGTGACAATTTTGACCGAACAGGAGTTTGCTTCCCTGATCGGGAAGGACGAGAAAGAGTTTAGCTGACGAGGTCGAGGTTCGGGGTCTCGATTTGAGCCGGCGATTTTTCTTCGCGAAAAATTTGAACGCTGCGGATGGATCTTGGCTCGGCTTCATGGATAAGGATCCGGCAGTTGGCGATCCGCACTTCTTCTCCAACCTTGGGAATCCGGCCAAGCTCCTGCTGAATAAGGCCACCGATCGTCACGGCTTCATCGCCGAGGTCGACTTTCAGGAAGTCGTTGACCTTGCGCACTTCGGTTCTACTATGAACAAGGATATGATTTTTCCCTAACCGTTTAATCAGTTCTTCCGTGATATCGGTTTCGTCCATGATCTCCCCGACTACTTCTTCGAGAAGATCTTCAAGCGTGACAATCCCCATGACACCGCCGAACTCATTGACCACGACAGCCATATGCCGTTTCTCCTGCTGAAACTGCTTCATGAGATCGTCCGCCGTCTTGCCTGCGGGAACGAACAACGGGGGATAGGCAATGTCTTTGAGTTTTGACTCATTCTGACCCTTGGCGAGTTCGGTCAAAGCCCTCGTCTTGTAGAGAATGCCCGTGATGTTATCGAGCGTCTCGTCATACACCGGGATTCGCGAGTACTTCGAGTTATAGAGGAGTTCCTGGGCCTCTTTTAGGCAGAGGTTACCATCCAATGAAAAAACGTAGAGACGAGGGGTCATCGCGTCTTCAGCTGTGATGTCTTTGAGCTGGAAGACGTTCTTGATCATTTTCACCTTCTCGAACTCTATGGTCCCGGTCTTGCCCCCTTCATCCAGCATGATCTTCAGCTCTTCTTCGGTCACGAGGGGAAGCGTCAGACCTTTCCCTCCTGTCAGCTTATAGATCATCGGCACGATCACAAATAAGAGGGGCTTGAGCAGTAACTGAACCCCGTAAACTGGGTAGGCCATGTTCAGAGTAACCGGAACCGAAAACTTGGCGGCTAACGTTTTAGGGATCACATCGACGGCCACCAATAGGACAAAGGTCAGCAGGCCGACCATGACGGCAATCGCCTCATCAAAAAATGTTTGGCCACCATAGATACTCAGGGTCAGAAAAGTGGCATACATCGGCGTCGCCACACCGATCAATCGGTCACCGACCAAAATGGTCGAGAGGAGCTTTTGGGGATCACTACGGAGATGGAGGGCCAGCTTCGCACGAGTATTCCCAGTTTGGGCCAGCGCCTTCAGCTTTGTTGAATTGACTGAAAAGAAGCCGATTTCGGCCGTGGATATCACAGCCGAAAGAACAATAAGGCCCAAAAGGATTAGAATATCCATGGATTGCACTGTTTTAGAGACGACCAGCTATGACGGTCGGCATGGAATACCCGAGAGCCCAGGGGCTAGCCCCTATTGCCTTGAACCGGCAATGCAAGATTTGGTGGAACGAAATAACGTGATAGGAACCTATCGGACCTGTATCCATGGAGCTGTAGATGTACCATATGGACGGAGTGGCGAGCAAGCTTATGCTGAAAACACGTCACAATATCAAATAGTTGTAATGTATGTTCGCAGAAAAATTGAAATATTAGGGATGATTGTTTGATCAGGCTGCCACTATTTATTGTGCGTCGTCTCGAAATACAAAAGCCTGGAGCCCCAGCAGGGATTCGAGATGGGAAGCAGCGGCTTCTGCCTGGGCTTCTCTGGGAAACTGACCGATCTGAACTCGATATCGCTTTCCTTCCGGCAGATCGACAACTTGGACTCGACCGACTGGGTAAGAATGCTTTGCGCGCTCCAAGAGATTGAGCGCATTCTGTTGATCGGAAAAGGATCCGACTTGCACTCGTAAAACCCCCGCATCGGCAAGCTTTCCTTGATACCCAACCACTCGCAACTCAATCTCGTCGGTTCCAGACCCGGTCATCTCTAGCGCTTGGGCCCCGGCAAGTGAGAGATCGAGCACCCGGCCTCTGGAGAAGGGACCGCGATCGTTAATCCTGACGGTCACCTGCCGGCCAGTACTCATTGATCGAACTACCGCAATTGAACCAAGCGGCAAGGTCCGATGGGCAGCCGTGAGCTGATGCATGTTATACCGTTCGCCATTTGCCGTCTTGTTCCCATGAAACCCTGGGCCATACCATGAGGCAACGCCACGCTCGACGAATCCAACAGGGTAGCCTGGGAAATAGGTAGGTTTAGGAACGCCGCTGCAAGTCACCAGAACGCTGGCCAGGAAGATCACAAGAAGAAGGACCGGCCAGCGGGACCAGCAGGCGTGAGGGCTGCTAGACATGCCTAGAACTCGTCGAGGGATTGATCCTGCAGAACTTTAAGCGCTTTTGCTGTGTTTGATACTGTTAGGACCACGACTGCGCGTTTCCCCTCGCGGGAGGGGGTGCAATAGCCGCATTTAATATTGATGCGAGCATTGGTCAAAAGATCTGCCACTTCTTTCAAAGCCCCCGGTGTATTTTCGAGGCTCAGCAACAAGGCAGTTTCCTCTGTAAACTTGATTTTTGCCGCTTTCAGCAATGCACGGGCCCCCTCCAGATCCGAGACCAACAGCCTCAGCTTTCCCGTTCCAGTGACTTCTGGAGCAGAAAAGGCCTTGATGTTGACCTTCGCTTCACCAAAGACCCGGGCTACTTGAGCTATGACACCGGGCTTACTCAAACCGCGAATGACCAATTGTGTCGTTGTGGGCATAGGAATACACCGTGGCGCCGAATCTTCGCTTAACCGCGACCTCAGCCTACCTTAAAATTACTATGATGTGCTACAACACCCGGCACAAATCGTTTACAAACGTGTACTCATAGATACCGCTAACAGGGACGGAGCCCTTCTCTGCCAAGTTTTGCGCCGACTGCTTGAGGCCGCGTGGCACGAGCAAATAGAATGGGATACCGCGTACAACTGCTTCCTTCCACTCTGAAACGCTTGTGACGTCTCTGATCGAATCATCAGTTTCTACCTCAGCCATCCATTCCATCGTGTTGCCGGAAGAACTCACCCGCCACCCGACGATATCGCACTGTTGCTGAGGGTCAGCCCAGGGGTTTTGTTCAAGACCGGTACGGATCGTGACCTTACAATGAAAGGCCTTCGCCCATCGTTGCGCGACCAGACTGACAACCTGATCGTGGACCGTGACGATCCCTTGCTCACGAAGCATCGTACTCATTGAGTCCTCCCTCCTACGAACAACCGCTGGTGGTGCCGCAGGTTTCACACTTGAGACAGGTCCCGTTTCGTACCATGGTGAACTGCTTACACTCGGAGCAGGGATCTCCCTCATAGCCCTTTTGGCGCGCCATTTGTATGGCAGTCAAGGTCAATGTCTCACGCTTCAGCTCGACGGAATGAGCCACGTTACCGTTTCCATTTCCTTGGCCATTGCCCTTGTGACGGGGTATGGCCCCGCGTCGAGATGGAAACATCTCCGAGCTGATCGATGCCGAAGCCAGCGTTTCAGGAGTGGCTTCCTCCTCAACACATTCAGGATCCTGCTCGTCCATCTTGACGGAGTCCATTCTAAGATCCTCTT
>CAZGYZ010000053.1:0-9909 GCA_964530675.1 uncultured Nitrospira sp.
TGGCAATGGACGCCGACGAAGAGACAGACATCGATCTTGTTCTGCCAGATGGTCAGATTCGGATGGTTCGGGTTGATCTCCTTCTCCGGCTCGATTTTCGGATACTTCGGTCGGTAATCCGGCATCGGAATGAGCTTGGCTGGGATCGCCTCGGCTAATTTCTTGACGACCTTCGCTTCTTGTTTGGCCTGTTCATTCCAAGCCCACAGCACCAACGGTCCAGGGAAAATTGTGGGATTCTTGGCACTGATAAGCCGCCGCGCAGCCTCGTCAATCGCCTGTTGCTCGGGGACGATCTTACCCAGGACAAGGCCTTCCCCCTTCGACGGCAGTACGACTCCCCGTGATGATACGGGGGTGGCTAAATAACCTTCCGGACCGACGGTCATTTCATGCTGACTCATCCTGGACTCCTTTCGATCGGTTGTCGTGTGTTGCTCCAAGGTCTTCCTTCATAAACAAGTCCATCGGCGTCAGAGCCGTTCCCTTATTTGGCATCACCACGGAGGGTCGAAATAAGCAGGCCCCTTCGATGCGATCCGCATGCGTCCTCGTCTGACCGGACTCCACCACCACCACGCGTTTTACCGTATCTGCGAACGACTCCAACTGCGCCACCGGCAACGGCACAATCTGCTTGGGGTACAAGGCGGCTACGCTCATGCCAACATTCCGGCACAGCATCAGTGCATCACGAACCACACCTTGGGTCGCCCCCCAGGCGATAAATCCTACCTCCGCGTCGTCCCCCCCCTCACGCTCGGCTTGCACGGGCGCGCTCCCAACTTCTGCACCTCCATCGAATCCGTCTCCGGCATCCAATTGTTCCCCGCTCATGGCCGCCGCCAAAGCTTCGACCCCGACGCTTTCGAGACGTGCCGTGAGGGCCTCTTCGAGCACGACTCCCACCACACCGGCCCGGTTCGTCTCGACCAATCGATGTCCTACGATCAACAGTCGCAGTGCGTCGGCTGCATCAGCCGCGACAAGGACTCTCGGATCGGAACAGCCATCCAGCGATGACAAGATCGAGGCACCGTTTCCGCCAAGCAGCGCAAAGACTTTTCCGTGCGGGCCTCGATAGACCTGGGCGTCTGGAAACTGTTCGCTGTGCAGCCCCGATACCATCTTGTCGGCCATCGCAAGGTGTCTGGCGACCCACTGTGTCGGTGATCGTTCCAGCTCGCCGGCACACTCCGTTCTAGACCCGCAGTGACTTGCGGCAAACCCGAGTTTTACGGCGTTTTCCGGACTCAATACGATGCGCGCATCACCACTCGCAGCGAGTGGAAGGGAATAGATGTCGTGTTTGATGAGCGAGCGGGACGCAAACTGATAACCGCTGTCGAACAAATGGGACGACCTGAGGGATTTCAGACAGAACCACCGGGCCTCCTCGGAGAACCCGAGCAGATAGGCCAGCACTCCCATCGCCACAAACCCTTTCCCCCATGTGTCCTGGCTGTGCTGCGCGTTCAGCTCCCGGAGAGGAACCGGGTAGGCAATGATCCCGTCAGGCAGAAGAGGGTGAAGACGTGACTGTTCAGGCGGTTCCCATACAAGCACGCTGCCCGGCGACAGACCGAATCGCCGGAATTCCGGAGGGTCCTGATCCAGATACACGACCACATCGCATCCATGCCCCATCGAAGAGAATGGACGCGACGCGATCCTGAGGTGCAGTACCAAATGCCCTGAGCCACCATTCAGCCTGCTGGCCTGAGCCATCACCTGGCAACCATGAAGTGTCAAGGCTTTGGCGATGGGCTCAAGTTCATCAATAAGGCCTGAGGCGCTTCTCCCGACGATCTTCACCGTCAGATCGAAGTCCTGATTGGGACGCGCGGGAAGCCATGCTGAAAACGGGGCCATGTCGATCTGTTCCGTACTAGACACGATATCTATTTTCCACCTCTAAAACCTCCTTCACCTTCATCCACTGAACAGCATACCCGTTGAGGAAAAGGTGGTCATACACCGCAACCAGGAAGGCGTGCCCATCGTGAGGCGAGACCACACACCCTTCCCAGGTCTGAACTCCTCGTCGAAGCGTGGCGCGCAGACCGGCATGACTCGTCGTGATCGACCCTGCGACCGGATCGAACCAGATGATCGCCGTACAGCCTCTCGGATACTGCACGACCAGGACGTCGGTCTCTCTCTTCATGAGCATGACGGTGGTTCCGGGATTACTTTTTCTTTGTCCTCGTCGCAGTGGTCTTCTTGGATGTCTTCGCTGCCGGCTTGGATTTTTTCGCTGCCGCCTTACGCTTGACTGCCATGAGTTCCTCCTGTGTTGTGTGGATGACGATCATCCCGCCTACTCGCGAAGCCTGACTACGTTGCCCTCCACTCTGGTACTGTGCAACAACTGGTGGAGTCAGTCGGCATTACCTTTCACCAACTCCCATCACCGAATCGTGTCGAAACACGATGACCTCGATCCTTTCGGTTTCCAGCCGATCGGAATGCTCCGTAATAGTTGCTATCACGAAATCCCCTGGACGAATTTCGTCGAGGGTCAGCCGTTCAACGCCTTTCAAAATCCTGACACCCACTCCCACGATGCACTTGGTGCGGCGAGTCCCAAATGTTGTCCTCGTGCTCAGCACCAGGCTTGAAGGAGATTTCGGTTGGTTCACGACCGATTCGACATGGCCCCAGATTGTCGGCATGATGATCCCTCTTCACCCGATGCTGACGAATCGTAAGACCAATCGTCTATGACTGCCCTAGCCGACGACGGTCTGCTCCGGTCGAACGTAGATCCTGTCGGCCATCCAACCTTCCCTCCTTACCATGCCAATAGGACAATTCCACGAACTCACCCTCCCGTAGATCCGGCACATCAACCGTATTGGTTCCCCTGGCGATGAGAGTCTGTGCCCCAATGTTGGCGCGGACCCGTATGACGATTCCGCCAGGTAAGAATGTCCTCACCTGGATATGCGGATAACGCGACGATATTTCGTCTACTTTTTCAAGATGGCCCCAGATCGTGGGCATGGTCTCTCTCACAGAACGGACTGCAGGGGCTGCCCAGTTCGCTGCCGGCATCGAGCCAACCCCTCCCGAGCCTTCAGACTGTTGGGATTGCAGGCCAGGACCGCGTTCCAGTTGAACAAGGCCTCTTCCGGTTGTTCCAGTTTCTCCAACAACGTTGCAGTTCGCACCGTGCCAAGATATCCGCTGGACAAACCGCCAGCGCATCCTGAAGTCGACCGATTCGTGCAATCCATTCTTCGCTCAGCGCATAGGACAAGATGGCTGGTGGTTCCACCGAGCGTTCAGCTTTCACTGCCATGCTCGCGCTCCTCTTTTGTTTAGCCTTCTTTCCCACGCCGGGCTCCAACTTTTACGCCGGCTGAGGATTCACTCGCTCAACCCCATGGTTCGCACGAACCTGTGTCCCAGTCAGCCGGACATTTTTACCGTCTTTCGGCATCTCGATGCCCAATTCCTTCCGGACAGTTCGAAAAATGTCGATGATATGGTCCATCTTCTTCACATCGAGATCCTGCACGCTGAGCATCGCATCTTCATGAATGTCATGGCAGTAGGCGATCGTGAGGCAGTTCGTTCCGGCCCGCACCATCCGCAACGCCAGGTTGGCGTAATGGCAGTGAATGCCGATGAACAGAGCCACTTCGATTTTGTTTCCCCAGATCGTCAGGTTCGGATGATTCGGATTGAGAACCTCTTCCGGATCGATCTTGGGATACTTGGGCCGATAGTCCGGCATCGGAATGATCATGACGCCCGGGATCTCCGCCGCAAGTTTTAACAATGCTTGCCCTTTCGCCATCCATTCCGCATGCCAGGCCCATAAATACAACGGCCCCGGGAAAATCGTCGGATTCTTCCGGGTAAACAGTTGCCTTGCGGACTCAGCGATAACCTCATCCTCCGGGGCATGGTCACCATACGACAACCCGAATCCGGAGTCGGGATGAGTCACACCAAGTTGCATCGCACAGGGCGGATGGAATCCTGCCGGGCCTACGTCAATTAGCCGTTCACGCTTTGCGCTACGCAATGGATCCATGAGTCGTTCCTTTCTGCATTGTGTGCTGTGACCGTCCTCCTCATGACGATCTCTGGAGCGCGATCATCGTGTCGAACGACGGTGTCTGTTCATTTCGAGTCGCCGAGGTACGGATGCCAGATCACTATTTTGTACGTGCCGGGAGGAATGTCGCCGATTTCGAACCGGCCTTCCTGATCCGTCGGTGCATAGTAGGGATTCTCTCCATTTCGCGACCGGGTTCAGCGGAAGATTGCAGCGATTGAAATCCGATTCGATATGTCCCCAGATCACCGGCATAATCTTTCCTTGGTTTAGCACGCCGTCGGATCGCGCTCCGGACGGACATAGATTGTGTCGGCTTCTATAATGTCAGCGTGAATGTGGTGGTAGGTCACCTCTGCAAATTCACCCGTGCAAATATCCGAGAAATCAATCCGTTGTTTTCCCCGTAGAACCACGGTCTTCCTACCAACTCGGGCACGAGCTCGGAACACCGTTTCACCAGACAAGGTAGTTTTCACGTAAACCCACCGAGTGCCTCTGAGATCCTCCTCGATTCGGTCGAGACTGCCACAGATCGTCGCCATGTGCGATCCTCTTTCACCGGTTGGACTGGAGTGGCCACCCGTTAGCTGCAGGCAGCGAGCCACTCCCTCGCGAACTTTGAGATTGTTGGGATTGAAGGCCAGAGTCGCGTTCCAATTGAGCAAAGCCTCTTCTGGTTTATCCAACTGTTCCAACAACGTTGCCAGCTCACTTCTCGCCGAGATATCTGAGGGGCAGACTGCAAGAGTCTCTTGAAGCCGAGTGATCCGGGTAATCAATTCTTCATCGGATGGATTGCGTACGGGTGACGGTGGCTCATCCGAACTTTCGATTGTCGACGCCGTGACACCATAGCCAAAGCATAGAGCATGCCGTGGATCAAAGATGCTGTGGTGATGAGTGGCCTGAATAGAAATTGAGGACTTACGGTCTTGTTGACAAAAGGGAATGAATCGAATGGTCATCGTGGATGACCGAGGCATGCAAGACTTGCAGATTTCGCCTCAATAGTGACGATGGAGAATGCATTTTTTGCAGAACGAGAAACGATCTCGCGTTGTACATCCAAATCCGACACGCGTAGACGTGCAGGACTTGCGGATCAGGTAGGGACGGACGTTTCGAAGGCGTTAGAAGCCGTGGAATGGGGATGGATGCTAATTTCTGATGCCGTATTGTTTGATTTTATATTGTAGTGCACGGAGGCTGATACCTAACAACTTGGCTGCTTGTTCTCGGTGGTTGGTGACTTCAGCTAACGTGCGCCGGATGGTTTCGCGCTCAACGTCCTTCAACGACGTGCCCAGGGCAACGACCATCATACGCGCATCTTCCTTGCTGGCCTGAATCTCTTCGGGAAGATACTCAGATTGAATAATCGCGCCTTTCACCGTAATCACGAGTCGCTCCATCAGATTCCGCAGTTGGCGAATATTTCCGGGCCAGGAGTAGATTCGCAACAGCCGCATCGCGTCGTGAGAGACCTCTTTCGGTTCGTGTTGGTATTGCGTCGCGAAATCTCTGAGGAATTGTTCGGCTAAGAGCGGGATATCATCCCCCCGCTCGCGGAGCGGCGGGAGTTGAATCGGAACCACGTTGAGCCGGTAATAGAGGTCTTCCCGAAAATCACCCTGTTTGACCGCTTCCTTGAGATTGCGGTTGGTGGCCGCGATGATGCGGGTATCGACCTTGATTAGCTTGGTTCCCCCCAACCGCCTGAATTCTTTGGTTTCCAGCACGCGAAGAAAATCGACCTGAGACCTCAGCGACAGTTCACCGATCTCGTCCAGCAACAATGTGCCGCCATCGGCCAACTCGAATCGTCCGGCCTTCGTGGCCATCGCGCCGGTGAAGGCGCCTTTCTCGTACCCGAACAATTCGCTCTCGAAGAGGTTATCCGGCAAGGCGCCGCAATTCAAGGTTACAAACGGTCCATCGGCTCTGACGCTGTTGTGATGGATGGCCCGGGCCACGAGTTCCTTCCCGGTGCCGCTTTCTCCTGTCAGGAGGACGGTGACCCCACTGTCGGCAACCATGTCCACCAGACCGTAGATGCGCTGCATGACCTCACTCTCGCCTACCATTTGATCGAATCGCGTCCGCGTCTCGAGCCGGTCTCTGAGCTGCTTGTTCTCCTGCGCCAAGTTGTGGTGCTCCAGCGCTTTTTTGATCACGATGTGAAAACGATCACGATCGATGGGCTTGGTAAGATAGTCATAGGCACCCATGCGCATGGCTTCGACCGCCGTATCGATCGACCCAAAGGCGGTCAAGACAATCGTTTCCGTCTCAGGCCATTTCTCTTTCATTTGGCGGAGGAGCTCCATACCACCCAGGCCCGGCATCCTCAGATCCGTCATCACCAGATCCATATTCGCGTGTGTGAGTAGGGACAGTGCTTCTTCTGCGGTTTCTACGCCCTGAACCTCGTGCCCGAGCTTTTCCAGCATCGTCACGAGGGCTGATCGGATATTGACCTCATCTTCGACAACAAGGATGTGGGTGTTTCGGATCATCGGTCGCGTACCATCGCGGCATCTTTGGCGGCAACTGCGGGCAGCTTTATTACCACCGCCGTGCCGATGCCGGGCGTGCTGAAAACTTGGATTGTCCCCTCGTGGTCTTGCACGATGCGGTACGCAATGGCCAGACCGAGTCCGCTGCCTGAGGTTTTTGTGGTGTAAAACGGTTCGAATAGACGCGCCAGCCCTTCTTTCTTGATGCCAATGCCGCTATCCTGAACAGTGAGTTCCACCCATTCTTTCTCGTCCGTCGTGACTCCTCTCATGATGACATGGCATATGCCTCCATCCGGCATCGCTTGGAATGCATTCACAATGACGTTGACCATTACCTGGCTGATCTCTGTCTCATCGCCCATGAGACTCGGCAAGCTATCGGGTGCTTGAGAAATAAGTTGGATGTGGTGGTCCTGCGCTTCGCGCTGTAAGAGAGACAAAATATGAGAGACTAATTGCTCCGTGTCAACCGTATGAAGATGGAGAGAGCCAGGCCGCGCGAACTTCATGAAATTGTCCAGGATGGCTGATAGGCGACGAGTTTCCCCGTTCAGCACGTGAAGATACTTGTCCAAGGCCGATGATGGCCGAGCGCCATTCCGTAGCTCCTCTTCAAGCAAATGCAGATTCAAGTCGATGGCGCTCAAGGGGTTACGCAGCTCATGCGCGACACCGGCTGAGAGCGTATGCAGTCCCGCGAGTTTGTCCGCGACCCTCACGCGTCGCTCCAGGTCCAGCAGCGTTGTGACGTCCTTAAGCAGCACCATCACGCCAGCCGATCGTCCATCGTCCTGCATCAGGTCCGCGGTGGTGAGGCGGATCGTGCGAGTCTGGTCACCAGCGCAATACGGCATATCGTGATGATCCACATGCCGCTCGTGAAGCAACGTTCCGTCGAGCACGATACGAATCATGTCTCCTTCGGGAAATAGCTGCTCATAAGATTGACCCAGCAATTCCTCCGTCGATCGCTTCAACGTCGCGACGGCAGAGGGATTGATAGCGGTGACCTGACCATTGCGGTTAATCAGGATCACGCCGGTCGGAATGCTTTCGAGGATATTTCTCGCTAGGCCCTTCACTTCTTCGAGTGTTCGTTTGGTACTGTCGTAGGAGATGAAGGTGATGACTACTGCAATCCCGATCGCACTGACCAGAAACACAAAGAGCGTCACTACAATCAAGTCATACCGCGATTGCCAGAGGGCCGGAAACAATTCCGTGGGTACCGTCTGCCCTTGTGCGAAACCTTGGAGGAGGAGTTTTTCTCGCTCAAAGCTAAACAAGACGATGACGGTTACAACCAACGCAAGAATGATCACGACAGGCGTAATGACGCGGTACGGAATTCTTCGGCCCTGGTTGGTGTTGGGAAGTGGTCTAAACATGGGTTCGGACAGAAACCTAATTCTCCATGCTACCATGGGAGGCTGAAACGAAACAGCCTCTCGTTCTGCTTGCGATGGGCGGGCTCTGCCCCGCTTTTACGCTTGCATCTGACGGGCGTAGCGGAAAGAATTCGCAAGAATTTGTGATGCCACGTTCCGATCCTAACTAATCTCGAAAATCAGGCACAGCAACCGCGAACTCGACGTCGAGCATCACTAATGGATCATCGGCATCGGGGGCGGGTTCGACTGGTTGCACCCCCCAACTTGGCGCTGATCATCGGCCCCTACAGTCCCGACCTCGCCGACCCCATTCGCAAGGCTGCCGGCATCATCGCGGCCAACATGCAAACCCGCCGGATCCCCGATGACGGCTTTCTGCTGCTGGCCGAATCGGTCTACCATGAAATCGGTGCTGACCGCGCTCGGGCCGAACTCAAAAGCGGCTTCTTGGCAGAGCTTGCCGCGGGGATCATCCGTGAGGAATTTCCCAACCTGAAGGAGAAGATGCATGTGCGCAGCGCGATCATGGCTTGGCAGTCGCGGGAGATGGAACTGCTCGATTTCCGCCCAGCCTGAACACACTACGTCAACCCGATCGAGCCGGCGATAACCTGATCCAGACTCTGGACTCATTGCAGATTGATGATCACCTCCAGAGCGACTACTTGAGGTGTGCGGGCTCCTCCAGCCGTACCTTGTCTTCCAGGGTCTGGTTGTCTAGAATAGGCTCTTTCGCAGGGCTTGATTGTGAGCGAGACAGGCGCGACACGAAGTTCTGGGTTCGAAGTTTGGTAAACCTCAAACTTCGGACCTCGAACCGTTGCCCGTCTCGCTTTTCTCGCGAGTCTCGCACGAATATCGGATAGACGCTTCACGGATGTCGAGAGCCATATGAGCACGAAACGGTCTGGGAGGATTAGGTGAAGGGGCTACGGTTCGAACGCATCGGCAAAAACCGCTACTACAATGTGGTGTTCCACATGGGAAGCAGTTACGTGCCGGTCAGCGATGAAACGGTGGAAGAACTTAAGGCCCAGAGCCTACTCCCCGTAGAACGGTTTCTCGACCTCTTGATCGACCGCGTCGGGTACTCCTCCTACCTCAAAGATCAAATCCGCACAGTACTGAAATCCTCCGGCGACGCAGTGACGCAGATCACGGTCCTACAAGGCGCCATCCGCGACCTCTAAGCGGTTGCTGAAACAGGCGCCCAACTTCGTTCTCGTCTCGAAAAATCCTCAACGTACCTCACCCTGGAAAAGAGCTGTTCCGACACTCGGGGTTGGGCGGGTGAGAATGCTACGCCTCCGGTGTTTTTTTCGCCCGCGGCTTCGTTGGATGACCTTTTTGAGCAGCCCTAACATGCTGACTAATGTGCGATCTCAGCCACGTTCTCACCGTCGTTTCACGACGGTGAGAACGTAGGTCGAAGCTCTTTGCTTACCACTATTGACTTACCTAGGTTAGTACGGTAATTTTCCTGACCTATGAAACTGAAGAGTACGCGAAAACGCCACAAGACATTTCCTCTTGAGATGGAGGATAATCTGCATAAAGCTCTGAAGTATAAAGCGATCGAGTCCGATCAGACGCTTCATTCTTACATCATCGAAGCACTGACAGCTAAGGTGCAAGAAGAGCCAGCGCATTACATTGTATCTAATCGCCAAACCGCGAACTCCGGTGAGAGAAAAAAATGAGCGCTCCTTATATTAATGGCTCGTCGGTGTGGCCTCTTCGGTGCTCTGAGAATGAGCCGGTTCAAATAGTTAGCGGGGACGTCCGAGATAAGCTATCGTCCCTGCCCAATGAGACGGTTCACTGTTGCGTGACATCACCGCCATATTGGGGAATGCGCGATTATGGTTATCATGGCCAAATTGGCGCGGAAGGCACGATTGAAGAATACATTTCGAACTTAGTTTCC
>CAZGYZ010000054.1:0-9772 GCA_964530675.1 uncultured Nitrospira sp.
ACCTCGAGTTTCTAGGGGTGGCTGGCTATTCCGTCATGGTTCCTTCCGGTGAAGAGCCAGATATCGGCGCTTGCCTGAAGCAAGCCGACAAAGTGAAACTCATCCGTGGCACGTCGGACGTGATCTACGGTGACGAGCATATGGCGCTGATCCAGCGGGCGACCAGGTACGCGGCTCGATACAACGCCCTGATTGCGAAGGAGCGCGGCCTCAGTACCACGGGCGGATGCTGGCCCTCTAACATCGGCGTGCAGCGGCCACCCGAGGACGGGCGCCGCTGACGCCGAGCGTTATACCTTTGTCTCAATCTCGTGAACGCCCTTGAACTCAAAGTCCCGCCGCTAGTTCTGGTACTCGTGCTTGCCGTCGCGATGTGGTTTGCTACGATGCAACTACCGTCACTCGCTATTACGTTGCCTTGGCGTCATGGTCTCGCAGTCGTCATCTCCGGTGTCGGCATTCTCTTCATCCTGGCGGGGATTTACGCGTTCCAGAAGGCCAAGACCACCGTCAATCCCACCAAACCCGCTGCTGCTTCATCTGTCGTAACGTCAGGTGTCTATCGCTTTAGCCGAAACCCCATGTATGTTGGCTTCCTGCTCGTGCTCATCGGTTGGGCGGCATTTCTGTCCCATACATTGCCATTCCTGTTCCTGCCGGTCTATGTCGCGTACATAAACCGCTTTCAAATCTCGCCCGAGGAGCGCGCGCTGTCTGCCAAATTCGGCGATGAATATGAGACGTACAAGCAAGCCGTACGCAGATGGTTATGAGGCATAACCCTTCGCTCTAGCCGACCGCTTCTGACTGTGACTCGTTGGCCGGATATGCTGTGGACTCATAGCTGGATAGACTATAGGATTTGCAGCCTATCCCGGCCGGTGGAACAGGACACACTATTGAACAAGTGCTGGGCTCTCAAGTAGACTCGCCTTTCATTAGAGTGTTCAGACGAACGGCTTTGCGTATAGTCTCTTGCGGCAGATTTGTTCGTTCGGCGTAAAAAAGCACATGAAACGGAGGAACATATGCCTGGAGTAAAATTCATGGTGATCTACCCTCGCCCGACTGATATTGCGGCCTTCGAGAAGGTGTATCAGGACGAGCACGTGCCTATGGCGGTTGAAAAGCTGGTCGGCAAGACCAAGTTGGTGGCAACGAAGATCCTGGCATCTCCTCAGGGGACGCCGCCGTTTTACCGTATTGCCGAGATTCACTTCCCGTCGATTGAAGCCCTGGAAGCTTGCGCTTCCTCAGCAGGGGCGCAGGAAACATTGGCCCATGCCGTGTCTATCTCTACCGGCGGGAAACCGATCTTTTTGGTCGCTGAGGAGCGAACTTTCACTTTCTAACTTTCGTGAGCCAAGGGACTGGCACCGCCAGATGTATGTAAGCCACAGTCCCTCACCGGCGTTGGCGTAACTCACATGGAAACCACCACGTCCCATGAGGCCACACTCATCTACAGCGAGGCGCTGCTTCGCCAGGCAGTGTTCGGATTCTGGCGGCGCTCCGTCGGTGTCGGTTTTTTTGTTGCGCTCCTGATTGCCGCACTCGGTCTTGTCATACTCGTGGCCCTGGGCCAGTCCTCTTGGATCATCGGTGGGCTTGCAACCGTGCTGCTGGTGGGCATCGCGTTCGCCATAGTTGTCTATGTCGTTCACTATCGCAGATCGCTGCACAAGTTCCGTCAGATGGGTCAGCCGCAAGCCACGTTCCGCGCTGATGAGTCCTCGTTCACCATGAGTTCGGACATCGGCACGGCAACGCTTCA
Organism: uncultured Nitrospira sp.; assembly: GCA_964530675.1. Taxonomy (GTDB): domain Bacteria; phylum Nitrospirota; class Nitrospiria; order Nitrospirales; family Nitrospiraceae; genus Palsa-1315. The sequence goes on from CAZGYZ010000054.1 coordinate 1,775, forward strand.
GTGGTCCGCTGTCAAAGAGCTGTGGCAGTTCCCAAGCGTGTGGCTATTGCTGTACTCCAAGGCACAGTTCAGCACGTTGCCGGTTGCGTGCTTGCCGCCGGAAACGCAGGCGCATATTGTGCAGTGTGTTCGTACGGCCGGCGGCAAAGTCGATGGTTAATCTGTCCGGCAATCCGTGAGAACGTAAATCGTATGTCGTTCTAGAGTTTCAAGTTCAAAGTTTCTGGTTCCAAGTTTTTGGGGTTGTTTTCTGACAACATGAAACCTGAAACTAGAAACCAGTAACTCCCCACCTGAACGACGTACGAAGAGATCGGTCTCCCAGTAGCTTGTTATACGGAACCAGATAATACATATTTAAGCATTACCGGACGCTTCGGAGCACTTGAATGACATCGCAATCCGATCCCCCCTCGAACAAAAAGAGCACGTTTCCCTGGTCCATCGTCTACTTTGTAGGAGCAGTTATCTATACCGCTTTTGCCGGTTGGCTGTTCTTAGAATCATCTCTTCTGGCATGGGTTTGCATCATTAGCGCCCCGCTAGGCTTTTACTTTGCCTGGGGAGCCTGGAAACAAGAGAAACAAAATAAAGGTGGGGCCTGACCATGCACGATAGCGAACCAGACCATTGCGCCATGATTGCCACTCACACTCCTCGTGGGTGACAGATGCCGGACCTTCCCGATGAACTGATCCGAGCGAATGCAATCCTTGGCGAGTATGTCGCAATCCATGACGCGATCTTTAAGTTTTCGTGGCGCAGGACTCTCCCAATCCCAGGAATTTTTAAAGCCACTGACTTCGGGGCTCACTTTAAAGACCTCAATCGGCTGGCGTCTAAACTGGCTCCGCTTTCACTGGCCTTGAAGACACAGTCAGGGTCGTTGGAGGGTTCCCACCAGTACGCAGAGGCGTTGCTCGAAGCGATCCAAGCTCTCCGGGAGATCTGCAAGCGGTTTCATGAGAAGAGCCAGGGCGACCTCAGCAAGTATCCGATGGCTGAGTACAACGCCAACCTCAAGATCTATGAAGGCCTCATGAATACGTGCCAGGAGCTTGGCGCCGCCCTTAACCAACGCCTGCAGGATGACAGTGCCCAACCAGAGAGTTAACTGAACCTACCCGCAAGCCCGCATTATTTATGACAGTTCGTCGCGAAATCACTGAGCCGCGTTGCGAGAGCGGCGCGCGGAGCCCTGAGGATCTGAGGCGTACTCGTGCAGTACGTTGAAGGTCCGAAAGGCGAGCCCGCCGACCGAAGGCTCGTCGTAGCAGCGGATCGGCGATTGCAGCAGAAATGTTCATGAATAATGCGGGCTCGCCTTGCCAGCGGATCGCCACCGCGCTACACGCGCTGGCGATCGATGAACTCCGTCATGTTAGAAGACTCTGACGATGAGGAAGATTGCGCTGGAGGAGAATACTTACCATTGAGTTACGGCTTCTTCTTGAGCTTCTTGTCTCTATCCATGGGGTTTGGCATGAAAAACCACCAGGCAAGCACAGCTAATCCGATCGTCCAGCCGGCCATAATGACCCAGCTCCAAAGCCCTGCCATTCCAAAACTTACCCACTCCATTTCATGACTCCTTATTAAAAGTGACTATTTTAGTATGGCGACCATGGCCCTGTCGAGGCGCTTCACTTTCCCATTTCCATCCGTTGCCGCCAACCTGGCCGATCCTTCCACGACCACTCGTCGGCTCTCCCGCTCTCTGATCACGTGCGAAAAGGTGAAGGAAGCTGGCGTCATGCCGGAGACGACCGTTTCAACCACCAGCCAGTCGCCATAGCGGGCTGGCGATCGATAATCCACTTCCGCATGCACCACGACGAACACTGTGCCTTCTTTCATGAGTCCAGCCACCGACAACCCGCGCTCCTCAAGATACTCAGTCCGCGCCCGCTCGAAATACTTGAGGTAATTCCCATAATACACTACCCCGCCGCAGTCGGTATCTTCGTAGTAGATTTTAATTTCCATCGCAATATCGATTAGTTATGTTCAGCTCGAGATAGTTCATATCGAGCTACAACTCTCCATGACACTTTTCATCCTCTTTCCATATGAGATAACCCAACGGTAATACATCATTGTTGGGGAAACAACTGTGATCTGGTAATCGTTTCCCTCTGCGCCTTGACGCCCCTGGAGGTCCACGCCATACTGCCCTCCTCATGCACATCCTCAATTAATGACATCCTGCCACGCTCCTGACGATCTCTCACGGAGACATTCTCAATGACGCGACTTCTTCTCATTGCACTTACCCTCCTCGTACTGAGTAGTGGACCAGCCTATGCGGAGTGGGTCAAGGTGAGTGACAGCGACGAAACAGGAAAGGCTGTCTACGTGGACCCAGCCACCATACGCCGCAACAGTAATCTCGTGAAGATGTGGCAATTCTATGATTACCAGACTGTACAAACCGTGGGGGGCAACAGATTTTTGACTGCCAAGGAACAATGGGAATTCGACTGTGCGGAGGGGCGCAGTCGGGTGGTGGCGCGTAAGGAGTTCTCGGGCAATATGGGAAGCGGAACGATGGTTTTTACCAATTCAGAAGTAGGTAAGTGGATACCGGTCATTCCAGGCAGTATGGGTCAAACTGTGTGGGAAGTTGCCTGTGGCAAAAAGTGATCGCCGTGCATAAGAGCTTATGGCGTATGGCTAATGGCGAGGACAGGAGTTCGAGCCAAGACATAAGCCGGACTACATGATATCAACAGCGTATTTCTGAATGCATTGATGCTTTTCGCAAGTCGCTGGCCATCCTCATATAAGGCACTGTGCTCAACCGCTGTGATATAGGCTCGATCCTTGGCAAGGAATGCCCTGGCAACCACTTCAAATGTCGATCCCAATGCAATCTCCAGGTGATAATCGAACGCTTTATTACTATTCTTGGCCGTGCCCTCCGCGATATTGAGTGCGATCGAGTTCACTGCCCGATTCAACTGGGACCTCAATCCATAGTCTTCATGCCTCGGAAACTTAGCGGTAATGGCATAGACTCTCGTCGCGTACCCCTTGGCCATCTGCCAGATTTCGAGCGTCTCAAACCGAAACGCCATTCTTCGCCTTTTTCTTGCTCGTGCTATGCGCCATAAGCTCTTAGAGATTCAGTATCGGAAACTTCGGCAACGATGTCTCGCTGACACCCGATAACTTGACGGCCACATCGTACAGCTGCTGAACCCGCTCGGCCTTGACCGGCTCGAACCCGTGGCCGAGGACTGCGTGGCTGGCGGCATCGAGCAGTGGCTTCATTGTCGGCCACTCGCGCAGAAAGGCTTGCCCCATCTGGTCACCCAATCCAGCCAACGATCGAAACTGCGCCTGCAAGGGCAATTTGTACTTGCCGTCAAGATCTTCCAGCCAACAAGATCGACAAGTTTCTTGCAGCGCTTGCGGCAATTGCTCCGGCTGCACGTCCCAGGTTTTGATCTGGTATTGTTTGAACAGTTGCCTCTGGGCAAAGGCTTCGAGCGCGCGCACGAGCGAGACCATGGCAGCTTCCGAATCGTGCAGACCATGCAGTCTGCGCCCGGCATGGGCCAGTAGATCGAGGGCCTGCATATCTTTCACAGGAGCAGGATCGAGGACGAGCCTCTCCAAGAATCCCGCGTTCGCTTTGATGGCTGGTAACAGCGACGTGAGTCCTGGCGGTCCACCCCACAAGGATGCCATTTCGAAGGCCTTCACGGCAGTCTTGAGTTTTTCCCAGGCTTGACGATAGTGAAATCGTTCCCACAGATCATACCCATCGGCCAGGTCACCAAAGGCCCGGTAGAGGGGTTTCTGCCCGCCGCTCACCCGCGCTTCAACCTCGCGGAACAGTTTTGCCGCTGCGGCAAACAATCTTCGATTGAATAGTTCACAGCCCTCGCGGCGTGAGATAGAAGCCGCCTCATCCCACGGATTCCCCTGCGTCCATATGAACGGTTGCCCGGCAATATCGACCCTGTCATCTTCCTGCCCCTCTCGCGCCGGCACGAGCGATACGATCCTCGAACTCATCGGCATGGTGACCAGCGTCAGTGCCCCAGCCATGGCTGAGGTGGCTCCGGTCACATCGACGACGAGTTCGCCTGGCTGCACCTCCCAGGTACGCAACATCTCCGGGAGCGTCCGAGCGAGCGTCTGATAACAGCCGACAAATTCGCCGATCTCCGGGAGGATCACCCAATCCCACCGTCTAGGCAGGTGCTCGATCTTTGGCTGGACCTCGGATTCTACGAGGGCTTTCGCCCCTTCCGGCAATACGAAACAGAGCGAGTCCGGCTGCAAACGATTGATCGTATAGACCGCCGCCGCCGCATGGCCGGTGAGCGCGATAACTAAAGCTTTGGCTGGTTGGTCCTGCGCCATTTCGCGCGGACTATAACATAGGACGGCGTAAAAGCCTTCCGGCTTGACGGTCTCCTGAATCGCGCTTAGACTTTCATGACGATCTCCCACTCCCCGCAGCTCTTTCGAACATTGAATGAGGCCCCCGATGATCTGGTGGTATTGGATGCTTCTCGGTCTCGTGCTGCTCGGCATCGAGATGGTCACCCCAGGAGGCTTCTACATTCTGTTCTTTGGACTGGCAGCCCTGATCGTCGGCAGTCTGGCCGGCCTGGGGCTCACTCAAGCGGAATGGTTCCAGTGGCTGTTGTTTTCAGGACTCGCCATTCTGTCGCTGCTCGTGTTTCGTGGCCCGCTTTTGGCCGCGCTACAGAAACGGGACAAGGACCTGCCTGCCGTGGATACACTCGCTGGGGAAAGCGCGATTCCGCGAGAAGACTTGGCGGTGAGCGGGACCGGCAAGGCCGAACTGCGGGGCACCACCTGGACCGCGCACAATGCCGGGCCGACCCCCTTAACGAAGGGCCAACGGTGCAAGGTTGAGCGAATCGAGGGACTCACCATCTGGATATCGGCGGAATGAGCAGGGGCAGCCCGGAACGAGAACGGAGGAGACGACGATGAGCGAAGGACTGTTCGTACTGCTGGTCTTGGCTGCGCTGGTACTGATCATCATCGCCAAAACCGCCGTGGTCGTGCCGCAGCAAAGCGCCTACGTGGTCGAACGACTCGGAAAATATGCGGCCACGCTAGATGCGGGGTTTCATATGCTCGTGCCCTTCATCGACCGTATTCGCTACAGACATTCGCTCAAGGAAGCGGCCATCGACATCCCGGAACAGGTCTGTATCACGCGCGATAACGTGCAGGTGTCGGTAGACGGCATCTTATACCTCAAGGTCTTGAACCCTCAGCGCGCCTCATATGGAATCAGTGATTTTCATTTCGCCCTGATCCAACTGGGACAGACCACGCTGCGGAGCGAAATCGGCAAGATCGAACTCGATCGGACGTTCGAGGAGCGAACCAACATCAATATCCAGGTAGTAAACGAACTCGACAAGGCCTCGGAAGCCTGGGGCGTCAAGGTCTTACGCTATGAGATCAAGAACATCACCCCGCCGAAGGGCGTGCTGGACGCCATGGAAAAGCAGATGCGGGCGGAACGGGAAAAGCGGGCGGTGATTCTCACGTCCGAGGGCGAACGCGATGCGGCGATCAATCAGGCTGAGGGCGAAAAACAACAAGTCATCAAAGCCTCCGAGGCGAAGAAGCAACAGCAGATCAACGAGGCAGAGGGCGCCGCATCGGCGATCCTCGCCATTGCCCAAGCCACCGCAGAGGGTCTGCGCAAGGTCGCGGAAACGATCCAGGTTCCGGGAGGTCAGGAAGCCGTCCAGCTGCGCGTAGCGGAACAATACATCACCAAGTTTGGCGAATTGGCGAAAACGACCAATACCCTCATCCTGCCGGCGACGGTCTCCGATGTCGGCTCCATGATTGCCCTGGCAATGAGCGCGATTCGACAGACAGGCCCCCTCGCCACAATAAAAAAGCCTTAGCCCTACGAACCACGTTTGACAGATGGCGGAGGGTTGCCTAGAATCGCTTTCCATGAAAGAACGTGTACTCAGTACGTTTGCCGATAGCGCAACCGTCAAACAACAGTTCGCGCGCGAACATGCCGATCGCATCGTGCAGGTCGTGAAGCTGATGGCCACGGCCTTTCGTGATGGACACAAAGTGTTGCTCTTCGGCAACGGCGGCAGCGCCACAGATGCGGCCCACATCGCCGCCGAGTTCGTCGGCCGCTATAAACGGGAGCGGGACCCGCTCCCGGCCATCGCCCTCGCCACCGATATCGCCGCCATTACCTGCATCGCCAACGATTACGGCTTCGAAGAACTCTTTGCCCGCCAAGTCCGCGCCCATGGCCAGAAAGGCGACGTCGCCATCGCTATCAGCACCAGTGGCAATTCGCCCAATGTGTTGAGGGGTGCAGAGGCGGCGCGGGCTTGTGGCCTCACCACCATCGGCTGGACCGGAGGGACCGGTGGGAAACTGGTCAGTCTGGTGGAATATCCGTTCGTCGTGCCCTCGACGGTCACAGCTCGCATTCAAGAAAGTCACATCACGCTCGGCCACATCCTGTGTGAACTCATCGAGGAACAGCTCCTTGGCAAAGCCTCCTGACCGACATCGGCCCCCCGTCACGACTCCAAGCCTGATCCCGCCGATCGACGTGTCGGATCTCACGACCTATCCGCTCAAGAAACGGCACAGCAAGGTCCGCGTCTCCGACTTCGCCTCCCCCTGGCGTCGTGGGGACAGCTTCAGCCAGTTTTATCGTTCGCTGCCGGATATCCTTGGCGTCAAATCCTTGCGTTCGGTGGCCAAGGCCATCGTGAAGGCTCACCGTAAAGGCCGGCCCGTCATCGTGGGGCTTGGCGCCCACGTCATTAAAGTCGGATTGAGTCCGATTCTCACGGACCTCATGCAGCAAGGGATTGTCTCCGCTGTGGCCATGAACGGCGCCGGGATCATTCACGATTTTGAATTGGCCCTCATGGGACACACGTCGGAGGAAGTCGATGCAGAGATCGACGAGGGACGATTCGGAATGGCGGAAGAAACCGGCCGTATGTTGAACGAGGCGATCATCCGCGGGGCTCACGACCGCGAAGGGCTCGGCGAATCCGTCGGCCACTACATCAACCGGCGCCAGGGACAGTTTCCCCATCGCGAGACGAGTATCCTGGCGACCGGAGCGAAGCTCGGTATTCCGGTAACCGTGCATGTCGCCATCGGGACCGACATTATCCATATGCATCCTGCCGCGGACGGCGCCGCCATTGGCGCAACCTCGCTGCTGGACTTTCGACGGCTTGCAGCCGTCGTGTCCGGGATGGAAGGGGGCGTATACCTCAATCTTGGCTCCGCCGTCATTTTGCCGGAAGTGTTCCTCAAAACTGTGTCGCTAGGGCGCAACCTTGGTCATGATCTGACCAACATTACGACCGTGGACATGGACTTCATGGCTCACTACCGCCCCCTCACCAACGTGGTGCGGCGACCGACCCAGAAGGGCGGAAAAGGCTATTCCCTGATCGGCCACCACGAAATCATGGTGCCGTTACTGGCAGCAGCGGTGTATGAAGAATTGGGGTGACCACGCAGCAACTGACCCACATGTGGAGCGAACTGAATGGACGCTACTTCGCGGGCCTGCTGCCCCCAATCGAGCTCGTCTGGAGCCGTCGGCTGACCTCCTCAGTCGGCCTGTTCGTGAGTCGTCGAGGCCCACGGCCACGGCTGGATCAGGACGGTCTTCGCTCACCGACCAAGCGCGAAATTCGCCTCTCTCTTCCGTTGCTCCAGCAAGCGCTCCAACGAAGCGAGTATGGCGAGCAGGAAATCGTCAACACACTGGCCCACGAAATGATTCATCAATGGCAATTCGACATCCTGAAGCGCCGGCCAAATCATGGATCGGATTTTCTCCGCAAGATGACCGAGATGAATCGGGACGGTACGTTGGCCATCACCGTCTACCATTCCTTACAGAAGGAAGTCCTCGCCCTCGCAAGATTTTCCTGGCGCTGCCGGCAATGCGGACGAGTGTACCGACGCCAACGGCGGACGATT